>DWUV01000167.1 GCA_019120595.1 Candidatus Mediterraneibacter tabaqchaliae
CGGTACAGCTCCCATTTCCCGCTTCCGTAGATGCGCAGCGTATAGCCGTCCTGGTTCCAGTTCATGCCGGTCTGTGTGCGGATGCCAAGCCCTGCCCATGCGCTGTCATTGTCTGCGGGCACAGTAATGTCCACATCCGCGATATAGTTCATCCAGCGGAAATCTCCCACGATCGTCATCGGATCGCCGCCGTTCCACTGATTCACAGAAGCTGTCAGGATCTGGGCGAGACGTCCGTCCTCCACGATCCATGCGCTATGAGTATCGATCATATACCTCGGCTCGCCGCCGCGTGACTCCAGATAATCCTCCGCATCATATGCATACTCAAAATCGTCTGCATACAGGTACTCATCTGATGTGTCCGCATTCTTTCCTGTCTCATCTGTATCCAGGACCGCGCGCTCGTCCGTATTGACTTCTTCTTCCGGCATCGCCAGTTCGTCCGGCGTTGTGTTTTCTTCTGTGCCGTCTGTGTAGTCGTCAAGCGTTGTCGCTGTGAGCACACTGTAAGGCGCGAGTGTGATCTCCCACACGCCGTCTTTGAGCTCTACGCTTCCCTTGTATTTCATATAGCTGTCTGTCGCTGTCTCCCACAGATTCAGGCTGTCCGCCGTAAGATCCAGGTCTCTTGCCCTGATGCTGTACTTCTTCTCATTCTGCGTGTTGTTGAGAAGCACAACGGAGAAGTCCTTCTTATCCGGAGATGCGATCGTAATGTAGCTTGCGTTTCCGTCAATGCCGGAAGTATTGTGCTCGCTGGAGCTGCCTGCGAATCCGCCGGCGCTCGCCCGCGGGATCATCCTCCAGATACCTGCTGTATTATCCTCATTCTCCCATCCTGTCTCCGCGAATCTGGAGAACTGAGCAATGATCTGGAGCGCCGGGTCATAATGGATATATCCGGACCACGGGTCTCTCGCGCTTAAGAGCTCCTTGTGCCCGTACTGGATCCCCTCATAGAATCCGCCGATCGCCGGCTGGAAAATATAGTGGGTACGGCGGGAGGATACGAAGGATACCATAAACCCTTCCGCCATGGCAAGGGGGCTCTGGTAGCCGCCGATGCTCTGCTGCCCGTACTGCGTCGTCTTGTTCTCATGGAACTCAGAGTATCCGAATGTCGCGCAGCCCTCGCTGTACCATACTTCCTTATCGTCCTCATCCGCCATCTTTACATAATCGTCCGTGGCGTCCGTACGGTAGTGGAAACCGATGATATCGACCGCGTCATACAGCTCTTTGTCATTTCTCATACTCGGAACGATATTCAGTCCCTTATTCTCATCGGATGCGATAATGCGGATATCATGATACGCATCGATCGCGTCCTGGTCAAAGTAGTCCGGGAAATCCGTCTCATCCTCAAACTTCGCTGCGATCCATTTGATAAATGCTTCGTCCGGATCTCCTGTCTCATTTTTATCCGGATTTACAAAATCAACGACATATCCGTATTTCTCATATGCGTCAAAGATCGTTTCCCTGTACCACTTATAAACCGCCTCATATCCTTTGCCCGCGCGATCACTGTTCCAGTAGTCTCTCACCCAGTTCGGCATCTCCCAGCGCAGGAAGCTGACCTTTACATCCGGGTTGATCTTCTTCGCGTCAGCCGCGATCTGGAATCCGGGATCTCTGGAAGCGTCCGCCTCTTCATCCTCATAGCGCATTGTGCACGACTCTGCCGCTGTGGAGTTGTTTCCGTCGTTCCCCATCTCCATCTTAACGTGAGTGAAGATCGGGTGTTCGCCTCCGAACAGGTACTCCAGCATCTCCTGGTAAGCGTCCGGATTCTCTGTCTTGTAGTCTAACAGCAGGTTGCTCGTGCCGTTTCCGCTCAAGAGCCCCCAGCCCTTCCAGGTCAGGCCGTTCCGGTTCTGCGCCGCCTTCTCTACATCCGCCCCGTCGATCACCAGGATCGCGGAATCCGGGTCGCGGTCTTTGAGCGCGTCCGCCCTTGCAGCTGTCTCCTCAGCCGCTGCTTCCTCATCTGCGGATGCAGCGACAGAGATATTGTCATAATATCCCATGTGCATAAATCCGGTCGCATAGCTGATACCGAATCCTGCCACAATGCCGCTCTGGCCGCTCAGCTTAAATCCAAGGGCAATCGTATCGCTGATCTTCTCGCCGTCGCGGTATACGGTAACGTATCCCTGGTCAGCGTCCTCTGAGTATACGACGCCCAGTCCGTACCATACCCGCTTCTCGAATTTCACATTCAGCGGATACTCTCCGGATCCTGTAACGATCTTTGCAGGCTCATCGGCTGTCTTCTGCACGATCTTGAAATTCGCGCCTTCTGTCCCGATCATTACGATGCCCGCTTTCTCCTGGGGCTCCCCGGTCAAAAGGATATCCGCATACAGTGTAAACTGCGGAGTCTTAAAATAGCTGTCCGCCGAGTCGATCGCAGCGCCGCCGTCCACAGCACTGTTGCCGCCGGCGATCCAGCCACTTGTGACAGATACCATCTGCCCGTCGCCGTAATCCGCTGTAAACGATGCGCCGCTGCGCACGGATACTTTGCCGCTGTCCTCCAGCGCCTCGCCGGATAAAGCCGGTCCGGACGGTTCATCCGGGTCTTTCTCCTCTGTCTCAGCCACGCCAAGCCAGCTGATGACCGGCGCCTGGTTCCCGGTTGACGTGACGCTGTATGTCACGGTCTGGTCCTCCTCGATCGTCACATCACTGCTGACGATCTCTGTCAGGTTGTCCCTGCTCACTGTAATGTCCGCCAGTGTCTCTGTCTCTCCGTCATGCGTCAGGCTGATCTCCATGGGACGTGTCATGTTCCACCACTCCTGGTGCCCGGAAGTGAACGTATAAGTCCCTGCCTCCAGGGTCAGCTTATAAGAGAGTGTCTTCCCCTGTGCGTTCGTTCCGTGATAGATCCCGGTCCCCTGCTTGTCCGCGGGATCCATATCTGCCTTTGTCCTGACAGAGTCCGCGCTCAGTCCCCACTGCGTCTCGCCTTCTTTATAAAGCTGGTCCGCGTTCTGGTTTTTCAGCGTATCCCCTGCCAGCGCTTTCACCGCAAGATACGGCGGCGTGTCATTCTCCGCTGACGGAGCGTCGCTGTAGCTGTCGATAAAGTACACAAGATCCTTCGGGACCACCTCTACTTTATACTCTGTCCCGTCGGCGCTCTGCGCGGTCACTGTCTCATACGCTGTATCAAACAGATCCGCGGTCACGCTGTTCGCCCAGGTAACGCCTTCTGCTTCCGGGATTTCTCCCACATATGCAGCGAGATGTCCCGGGGCAGGGTCAGCCGCCTGTGCCGTCACTGACGGCATTACCGGCGCCATGGTGACTGTCATGCCGGCGCAGAGCATCAGCGCCAGCGCCCTCTGTTTCATTCCTCCTGGTCTGCCCATTTTCTGTCTTCCTCCTTTTCCTCTATGGGTTTTGCAGCAGTACTGCCTGATCCGTCTGTACCGCGCAGTGTCCGCGGGAACGGGGTCCCGCCTGCCATTCCGTACAGGACACGGACAGACTGATACTGAGTTTATTATAAAAATGAGGAATTTTATTTACTATGGACAGAGCTATGATTTCATTTGATTTTTCTCACATTTTCGCTTCCGCATCTGATTATTTTGTATTTTTCTTTGATTTCATACATTTTTCTTATATTTCATGCCGATATTCGGCCGTTCTGACGCCGCTCTCCCAGCTGTGGCAGCACGGCAGGTTTTCATACGGATAGGGGGAAATTTCAGCCTGCAAAAGCCGGATGACGGATGCGCAGGAAAAACTCTGCCGGATTTCTGGATGTGGGTATAAAGAATGCAATTATAAACTCATAAATAAAGCAGCTTAGCACAAAACTTAGGGGCTGCATGAGCAGCCCCGCCATCGTTTGCCGTCTTTTATTGTTTCTCTGTTTTCTGAAACTGGATTGATAGATACTTTATAGATTTGGAGAGAGAAGGAGGAATTTTAGACTTATTTCGTTTCTACCATAATGGATGCATATAGCTTTCATTCATCAGAAAAAGGGGCAATACCCTAAACGGGCTTATTCCATTTCTACCAAATACGAGAATTACAGGAGCATTTACGGGAGTTAGGTGTCAATGCCCTAAACGGGCTTTTTCCATTTCTACGAGGACTCTACTGAATGGGGCAACCATTGGAATACAGAGTGTCAATGCCCTAAACGGGCTTTTTCCATTTCTACGGCAGCAAATTTCTTTATTAAAAAAATGTGTATAAGGTGTCAATGCCCTAAACGGGCTTTTTCCATTTCTACTACAGTCGATGAATTCAACGAGAAAATGTCTAAGTATGTGTCAATGCCCTAAACGGGCTTTTTCCATTTCTACAAAAAGAAGAGTGCCAGATTGGAGAATATCGATTTGATGTGTCAATGCCCTAAACGGGCTTTTTCCATTTCTACTTGGGAGAAAGGAGGGACAAAAATGCCTTATATTGAATGTGTCAATGCCCTAAACGGGCTTTTTCCATTTCTACGGCAAAAGGGTTAAAAAAATGGAAAATATTTTATTTGGGTGTCAATGCCCTAAACGGGCTTTTTCCATTTCTACAGCCGCCTCCGGGAACCCGCATAAACACTGGCTTCCCAGGCACATTTTTGCAGATATTTGTCTGAATATTCTGATATCTCCTGTTTTTCAGCCATTTTTGGGCTTGTTCACAATTTGTTCATATTTCACCCGCCCAAATCCCCCTCACAATGAAGCAGCAAACCGCGAACGCAGATAAGGCAGCGCCGCACATGCGGCATTTACTTTCCAGACCGTATGTCCCGGTATCATCCCTGCTGAGCAGGGCAACGCGGGAAATCCCCTTCTGATTGCACAACATACAATTCTTGATCATTATACCCCAACTCCGAGCGAAAAAGAAGCTTTTTTTACAAAAGGATGCGTAAGGGAAAGGTGCGTAAGCCTCTGCCGGATCTGCCCTGCAGCGAGCAGGCTGCGCCCCGTCTACAATTCCGGATCCCTGCTTCCTTCTCTTCCGAGAACGTATTTCCCGAATCCAAAACTTGTATTCCGTCCGATATGTATCAGCTCTCCGGCTATAAGATAGTCCAGACATTCGTCCGGCATGCTGCCGAACACTGCTTTCCCTTTGATCCCCCGCAGGGTCATATGGGAATCCTGTGTCCCGGAATACCGTTTCACGCTGCTCCGTCTGACATCCTGCGCCCGGATTTCAGGATACGCGGAAAACTCCGGGATCTCAGCCTCTGTCCCTATATAATAATCCAGCATCTGCACTCTCCTGGCTGCGCCTTTTACCAGTGCTTCCGCCCAAAACTCTGTCATATACTCCTGCCGGTATTTCATGCTCAGCGGCGTGAGGAACTTAATGCTCCATGCCCCGTTGGAAGCCTGCAGTTTTTCTTTTCTTTTTCTTATATGATCACTCAGCATCCCTATGCGGTATTCTTCGATATTTACCGTATTCCCGCGGACAACCGTCCCTCTCTGGTCACTGCTTATCCCGCTGTTCCTGACCTCAAGGATACGGAACCGCGCCCTGTCCTTTCCAAGACCATTCATTCCCAAATGACAGATTGCCTGAAGATAGATATTAAAAAAGGCGATGCTGTCCCCGAACAGGGTCATCGTAAATTCGAAAATACTGCCCTTTTGGAACTCTGTACATGGATCCGTACATTCTATAAGATATCCGACGCTTTCATCGCCTGTCACATACGCCGGTTTCTTCTCCATCCTGGTATAAAAAGCATTTCTCACGATACAGGCTTTATGAAAGAAACATTTCCCGCAGTTTCTGTCCATGACGCAGTTCTGCCTGAGCATCATTTCTCCCATTCCTCCGCGCAGCGCCGCTGTTTTTGTCTCCGGCATCCGCGCATCCGCCAGCAGTTCCGTAAGGAACCGAAGCCTGATATATGGAATCTCAAATGTAATTTCCTTTCCCATGCCTGCTTCCTCCGTATGGACAGAGACGCAGGAGCTTTTCGTCAGGCCCCTGCGTCCTATGCTGTCCCGGAGCCCTGCGCCTCTTCCCGCACAGAACTCCGTTCTCTTTTTATTCTCTATGCATTCTTTTCTGTCCGCTCAGTCTGCCTCAGCCTCTTCGGCGCTGTCTCAGCGCTGCCGCAATGCCCGCAAGCGCGATCATCGCCATCACTCCGGCCGCTGCCGCTGACCTTCCGTCTGCATCACCTGTCTTCGCCGCATGTGCGCCGGATGCCGCAGCGTTCTGCCCGGATCCGTTTCCTGTCTGGCTGTTGTCCGCGGTAGGATTGCCGTCGGGAGTTCCTGCATTATTTCCGCCCTGTGCCGGATCCTGCGCGTCTGCTCCCGGCCTGTCCGTGCCCGGATTTTCCGGATTCTCTGCGTCCGGGTTCTCCGAATCTTCGCCTCCGGCTTTCACCAGACCGTCATATGCCGCCTGCAGTGTCTTGTGCGCCTCATCTACCTGCGCCTGGTCGTCCTCCGACAGAGCCGCGTCCGCAAGGATCGTATTTGCAGATGCCAGGGCCGCGCGGAATACGCTTACGCTCTCTTCCGTGTATCCCGACAGATCCAGCCCGGATACCTGATCCACCAGATCCTGGAGTGTAGATTTGTCCGCTTTGAGTCTGAGCATGCCGATCGCCTCAACAAGGGCATCCCATGCCTCGTCAGTCTCTGCCTGCATCGCATCTCCGTCCGCCATCACAGCCTCTGCTGCCTCTTTTGCCGCCAGGTACTCAGCCTGTCCTGCTTCCACATATTTCTCAAGGTCGATCATATCCGCCAGCTCCAGAGCCATCTCGAGGTCCGTCTTATCCGCCGCCTTCATCCCTGATGCATGGATCGCGAGCATCAGCGCTTCCGAAGCGTCCATAACCTCCTGCCTGTCAGCATTTGCGTCCGCCATCACAGCCTCGCCTTCTGCGATCGCGTCTGCGAACATCTTCTGCACAGACTCCACAAGACCGCTGACTGTCCCGTCTTCCACGAGGGCTTTCGCCTCATTCAGGAAATACTCCAGCAGCTTTTTGCTCACCGGTTCAGACTGCTCTTCCAGTGTAAAATGGAATGTAGAAGGCAGCGACTGGTTGCCGCTCTCATCTTCCGCCACGATGCGCACATAGTGGAGCACATCTGACGCCACGCCGTCCAGCGTATACTCTGTCTGGTCCGTCTCGCCCGCCTTTACTCCGTCAAGGTAGAGGATATATCTGACACTTCCGCCCTGTGCATCCTCGGACGCATCCCAGAGGATCCGCACCTGTCCGGCCTCATCGCCTTCCTCCATGCGGATGCCTGATACTGCGGCCGGCGCCTCTGTATCCGCCTCCGCAAGGGTCGCTGTCATGACTGCCATCACATCCTCTGACTCTCCCGCGCGGTTTTCCGGGCGGACTTCAAACAGATAGGATGTGCCCGGCTCCAGTCCGTCGATCTTCAGCCAGGTATCCTCTGTCGTCCCGACGGATACCTTTTCCTCCGTGCCTTCTTCTGTCATATATACATTGTAAGAGTCCGCATCATCCACTGCATCCCATATCAGGGTCAGGGACTCTGTACCGATCCCTGCCGCGAACACTTCCGCGCCCTCTGGCACTGACGGAATCTCCGCCGGAGCTTCTTCCAGCGCCTCCCGGGCCGCATCCAGCTCCTCTGCCAGCGCAGCTGCGTCTTCTTCTGCCGTATCAGAGCTGTTCATGGCTGCCACTGCCTCTGCGTAAACGGACGCAAATCCTGCCCAGGTGTCTTCGGTATAGTCTTTCTCTTTCAGCCCGGCGCACGCCTCGATGGCATCCTGAAGGACAGTCTTATCTACTGCATCCGACGGAGCGAACACTTCCAGATAATCCAGGTTGGACTGGATCCGTCCGTCCCTCGCCACGATCGTACAGGTGATCGTATGCTCTGTATTCTCCAGATCCATTTTCTCAAAGAGAAGCTGCTGGTCATCTCCCACACTGCTTCCGTTCATGCTGTAATTCCCAAGGTCCTCCCCATCGATCTCAATATCAAAGCTGGAGAAATTCTGATGCTTCTGTACGTACATCCGGATCCCGGTCCCGGTAAATGTATAGCTGAAGGATGCGCCTTCCTGGCTGCATTCGGTCTTCGTGCTTCCGTGATGGCGGTCCGGTTCACCCGCCCAGGTGGACCAGTTCCCGTTCCAGGTGATCGCCGGGTTCGGCGATGCTTTGTCCACAGAGTCTTCGATGATCATGCTGTTGGCTTCCGCCGATGCGATCGCTGCTGTGATATCCAGGCTGCCAGAAACCGTGCTGTCAGATGCCAGCACCGCTGTCACAGTCACGATGCCGTTGCCGCCGCTTAAAGCAAGCCTGCCATCCTCATCTATCGTCCCAGCCGCGGAGCCGCTCTTTGTCTGAACGCTCCAGACCACATCTCGGTCCGTCGCATCGTCCGGAGCGATGACAGCCTCCATATCAAGGACAGAATCCGACCTGGATACGGTGGTCATGCCGCTTAAAGACCTCACTTCGATGGACTCTGCCTTTACAGCGGTATTATCCAGTACATTGAAGGCATCGATCTCAACCTTTGCCTTGCTGCTCGCCTCGCATTTTTCGGCTGTCGCTCGCACCACGATCCTGTGTACTCCATACTCCAGGTCATCCTTTGAGAATATCTTCACCTGTCGTCCTGTCTGTGCGGAGTAGGTATCGTAAGTGCCGCAGTCCTCTCCGTCCACTGTGACGTTGATAAAGCCTCTGTCATAATTCGTGCA
>DWUV01000168.1 GCA_019120595.1 Candidatus Mediterraneibacter tabaqchaliae
AAAGAATGGGATGCGGCGTTAATTTCAAAGCGGATGCCTGAGCCGCAGGCGAATCTTCCGCTTTGAAATTGTCCTTAGCCGTATCCCATTCTTTTTACGTCTTTCCCAGATTACGGAGCCGGAACCTGAGCTATATCCCCGTCCGCCGCGAAAACGTCCTGCATCAAACCGACGGTTTTCGGACGTTTCACCAATCGTCCGGCTCCCCCCGCAAATCCAGATTTCACGCACATGTCTGGTCTGTCGACTCGAACTGTGAATTGTACAGCTCTGCATAAAATCCGTTCCGGGCGAGCAGTTCCTCATGCGTGCCCTGCTCGACGATATCCCCGTCTTTCATGACGAGGATCAGGTCCGCGTCGCGGATCGTTGACAGCCTGTGCGCGATCACAAAGCTGGTCCTTCCCTTCATCAGGTTATCCATCGCCTTCTGGATCAGCACTTCTGTCCTGGTGTCCACTGAGCTGGTCGCCTCGTCAAGGATCAGGATCTTCGGGTCTGCCAGGATCGCCCTGGCGATGGTGAGGAGCTGCTTCTGTCCCTGGGAGACATTGGTCGCCTCTTCGTTCAGCTCCATGTTGTAGCCGCCCGGAAGCGTCTGTACAAAACGGTGCACATGCGCTGCCTTCGCTGCGCGGATGACTTCTTCATCTGTAGCATCCAGCTTCCCGTACCGGATATTCTCCATGATCGAGCCGTGGAACAGCCAGGTATCCTGGAGCACCATCCCGAACATTTCCCTGAGCTCGCTGCGGTTAAAGCTGCGGACGTCATGCCCGTCGATCTTGACCGCGCCGCTGTTTACATCGTAGAAGCGCATGAGCAGCTTGATCATTGTCGTCTTGCCTGCTCCGGTAGGACCTACGATCGCGATCTTCTGCCCTTCTTTCACTTTCGCAGAGAAGTCATTGATGATGATCTTGTCCGGGCTGTATCCGAAGTGCACATGGTCAAACTCCACATTGCCCTTAAGCCCTTCGATGGATACCGGATCCGGCACCGTCTGGTCTTCCTCTTCCTCGTCGAGGAATTCGAACACCCTCTCAGACGCGGCCGCTGTGAGCTGGAGCATATTGGTGACCTGCGCCACCTGCTGGATGGGCTGGGTGAAATTCCTTACATACTGGATGAAGGACTGGATGTCTCCGACCTCGATGGCATTCCTGATGGCGAGGAAACCGCCCAGGATCGCCACTCCCACATACCCCAAGTTGCCGATGAACTGCATGACCGGCATCAGCATCCCGGAGAAAAACTGGGATTTCCATGCGGAATCATAAAGCTTTGCGTTCGTATCATTAAATTCCCGTATCACATCATCTTCTTTATTAAATGCTTTGATGATATTGTGGCCGCTGTATATCTCTTCCACCTGCCCGTTCACATTTCCCAGATATGCCTGCTGCCCCCGGAAATATTTCTGGGAGTGCTTCATGACAAACGAGATCAGGATCACGGATACCGGAAGGATCAGAAGCGCTACCAGCGTCATCAGCGGGCTGATAGAAAGCATCATGATCAGCACACCGATCAGCGTGGTCACGGAGGTGATCATCTGGGTGGCGCTCTGGTTCAGGCTCTGCCCCAGGGTATCCACATCGTTGGTCACACGGGAGAGCACCTCTCCTACCGGCTTTGTGTCAAAATAGTTCATTGGCATCCGGTTGACTTTTTCTGAGATTTCTTTTCTCAGACGGTAGGTCGTCTTCTGGGAGACACCGGTCATGATGATGCCCTGGATAAAGGTACAGAGCGCGCTGATCAGGTACAGCCCCAGCGTGATCAGGAGGATTCTTCCAATCTTCCCGAAATCCATCCCGCTGCCTCCTGACACCTTGCTCACCAGCCCGTTGAAGATCTCTGTGGTCGCTTTTCCGAGTATCTTGGGACCCACGATATTAAAGACTGTGCCGCAGATTGCAAAGACTGCGACAAAAAACATATGGACCTTAAAGGCGCTCATATAGCGGATGAGCTTTTTGATCGTTCCCTTAAAATCTTTTGCTTTTTCGCCCGCCATGTTTCTTCCATGGGGACCTCCCGCGCCTCTAGGCATGACTGGGCACCTCCTCTCCTGCAGCTGCCGCATCCGCGGCAGAATTTTCCTCACTGCGCGATCTCCCGCCGTGGCTGCCGGATCCGCTCTCCTTCATTTCGGACATTCCGGCTGCCAGCTCGGATTCCGAAAGCTGGGACGCAGCGATCTGACGGTATACTTCACAGTTCTTGAGCAGATCCTTATGGGTTCCGATACCGGCCACTCTTCCGTCGTCCAGGACGATGATCTGCTCCGCGTTCAGGATCGTGCTGATCCTCTGCGCCACGATCAGGACTGTGCTGTCCTTTGTCCTCTTCTTCAGCGCTTTTCTCAAAGTCACATCCGTCTTAAAGTCAAGGGCGGAAAAACTGTCGTCAAAGATAAATACTTCCGGCCGCTTTGCGATCGCTCTGGCGATGGACAGCCTCTGCTTCTGCCCGCCGGACACATTGGATCCGCCCTGGGCGATATGGCTGTGGTAGCCATCCGGCTTCGCGTCGATGAACTCCGCTGCCTGCGCGATCTCCGCCGCTTCGGTCATCTCACGCTCGCTCCCGCCCGGGTTCCCGAACATGATGTTGGAAGCGATATCTCCTGAGAAGAGAAGCCCCTTCTGGGGAACATACCCGAGCTTCTCCCTCAGCTCATGCTGGGTCACTTCGCGGATATCAACGCCGTCCAGGGTAATGTTTCCCTCCGATACGTCATAAAATCTCGGGATCAGGTTGACCAGCGTGGACTTCCCGCTTCCCGTACTTCCGATGATCGCCGTCGTCTCTCCGGGCTTTGCGGTAAAGGTAATGTCATGGAGCACGTTTTCATCTGCGCCCGGATATTTAAAGGATACATGGTCAAACACGAGCAGCCCTTTCTTTTCTCCTGAGAATGACTTCGGCTGCTCCGGATCGTGGATGACGGTCCGGCTGGAGAGCACTTCCTCCACACGGTCCGCTGCGACTGCCGCCCTGGGCAGCATGATCGAGAGCATGCACAGCATCAGGAATCCCATGATGATCTGCATCGTATACTGGATAAACGCCATCATATCCCCGACCTGCATCTGCCCTTCGTCGATGCCGTGGGCGCCGTTCCACATGATCAGCACGGACACACCGTTCATGATCAGCATCATGACAGGCATCATGAAGGTCATGGCGCGGTTCACGAACAGGTTCGTCTTTGTCAGCATCCTGTTGGCGTCGTCAAACCGCTCTTCCTCATGCTCCTGCGTACTGAACGCGCGGATGACCGGAAGCCCGGTGAGGATTTCTCTCATGACCAGGTTCACCTTGTCGACCAGTGTCTGGAGGATCCTGAATTTCGGCATTGCCACCAGGAACAGGACAAGGATGACCAGCCCGATCAGCAGGACAGCCAGCCCGATGATCCAGGACATGGATACATTCGTCTGGAAGACCTGGATGACGCCCCCGATCGCCAGGATCGGCGCATAGAGCACAATGCGCAGCAGCATAACGATGATAAGCTGGATCTGCTGGATATCATTTGTGCTCCTTGTGATCAGGGAAGCCGTCGAGAAGTGGTCAAACTCATTGTTGGAAAATCCTACGACCTTGCGGAAGACATTTCCCCTCAGGTCACGGCCCGTCGCAGCCCCGACGCGGGACGCCAGGAAGCCCACCAGCACGCTCGCCGCCATCCCGAGGAATGCCAGCGCCACCATCTTGCCCCCAGTAACAAGGAGATAATGGATCTGGATCTCATCCATGTCCATGCCCAGGGCTTCATAAGCTGTCCCCACATAGCTGACTGCCGCCTGCTCCAGTATGGTCTCCGGAAGGTCGCCCATCTGTTTCTCCATCTCTTCGATCAGGGCGTCTCTCTGTTCTGCCGGCATCATTTTCAGGATATCGAACACGGTCATGTCATCCGTTGCCATCTGCGCCGGGATATTTTCTTTCAGCTGTGCTTCGATCTGTTCTGTCATGTCGCTGCCGGACTCAAAGCCCGCTGTCAGCATCATCGGACCGGCAAGGATATCAGACAGGGCGTCCATCTGCTCCTCATCCTCCGCAGCACTTTCCCTGAGCACATAAGCTTCTGTATCATAGGAGCTGCTGTCCGTCTCATAGGCGTCCAGGACAGTCCCCTGGTCTTCTTCCGGCACAAAGAGGAGGAGTTTTTCCATCTCATCCGCACTCAGCGCCTCCGGGACCTGATCCTCGATCCCGCCCTGCTGGATGCCTACATTTACGATATCCGATGTGTAGGCAGGAAGAGACAGGTCGCAGTACGCCTGGATAAACAGGACCGCAATGATCGCTAGCAGGGATTTCCAGTGTACTGCCGCATACTTAAATAGATTTTTCATTCCTTTTCTTTCCTTTCATGATTCATAAGATTTTCGCCTGTCTGGATCAGGAGCCGCCGGAAAAGCAGCTTTTCCTCCAGACTCATCCCCTGCAGCATGATGTCCTCCATCCGGTCTGCGACATCCTCTACAGCCCGGATGCACGATCTCCCTTTCTCAGTCAGGGTCAGCCTCATGACGCGCTGGTCATGCCGGTCAGGCTCCCTGGTGATGTACTGGTCCCTCTCCATCTTCTGTATCATGGACGTAATGGACGGCGCAGTGATATTCAGCTTTGCCGCCAGCTCTTTCTGGGACATGGAGTCCTGCTGGTGCAGCATAAAAAGCACACTCGCCTGGCTTCGGTTCAGGTCAAACTCCCGGTACATCCCCCGCGCCGTGTTCACAGCCCTGTGTGAGACGATCCCAATAAGCCCGAGGAACGGGATTTCTTTCATATCGCACTGGATCATTACTCTTCCCTCCATCAATTAGTTAGATAACTAAATGATATACTAGTAGTATTGTACAAGAAAGTCAATTATTTTATTCAGATTTCACGGTTTGTTCATAATTTATCCCAATTTTTATTTAGACAGAGAAAGAGTATCCAAAGGAACTGGCCTCTGTCTGCGGCATATTCCCCGGATACTCTTCCCTTTCTTCTATAATTTCCCCTATCTTTCTCCTATAATCCTAAGACGTATATCACGCGAGCCCGTGTGCTTCGAGCCACCCGATCAGCGTCCTGTCCCCTCTTCCGATCCTTGCTGCCCTGATCCGGAACTCCAGTACTGTCAAGACTGTAAAGATCACTGTCAGAGCCAGGAGAAAGAGCAGGCATCCGCTGATATCCTCTCCGCCGCTGATCGTGCTGCGGAATGCTGTCACTGTATACGTGAACGGCACCCATTTGTGCAGATACGGCACAAAACTTCCCGATATCTCCAATGGATATGTCCCCGCAGAACCCGCAAGCTGTACCACCATGAACACCAGCATCAGGAAGCTCCCCACCCTTCCCAGGAGGCTGGTAAAGAAATACATCACGGACATAAACGCCACAGACGCGGTACATGCTGTCAGGGCAGTAAGCGCAGCTCTTTCCGGCTCAAATCCATCAAAGAAAGCGAGCGCGCCCAGCATGACCACTGCCTGGAGAACAGCGGTCACCGCAAGCACGGAAGCTTTGCTGAGCCACCATTTCACACCGGACCCCGGTTTCCCCGGACAGCTTGTAAGCGGATACATCAGGCAGAACGCGATACAGCCTACCCACAGCCCCACTGACATCATATACGGCGCCATCGCATGTCCGTTGTCTGCCACATACGTAACCTGTTCCTCCTCGATCTCAAGAGGCGCGGCAAACATGTCCACGGTCTCATCTCTCTGCTCCCGGCTGCCATCTGAAAAGACAGCTGTCTCTGAACTGATTCGGGCAGCTTCTGAAGCCAGAAGGGAAGTACCGTTTTTTAAGTCAGCAGCTCCTTCTCCGAGCCGTCCCAGCCCATTATCCAGATCCGCCGCACCCCGGCGCAGTGCCAGTGTCCCCTGCTGCTGTATCTGTTCTGCCCCGCTGGCAGCCTGGGTGATCCCTTCCGTCAGGGCCGGCGCACTTTCCGCAAGGCTGGAAGTGCCGGATCTCAGGCTGATGATCCCGCCATTTAAGTCAGACATGCCGGATTTCAGAGAATCCACTCCCGCCCGGAGCTGAGTAACCCCTGCCGCGAGCTGTAAACCTGCATCCGCCGCCGCGTCTGCTCCCGCTGTATACGCATCGATCCCCTGGGACAGAGCCGCTGCCTGCTGTTGTACTGCCGACAGCTCAGCGATAAGGCCAGACAGATCACCCGGGATGCTGACCGTGATATCCGCCGGGCCGATGTCCGCTGTGTCTCCTGAGCCGCTGTCTGCTGCAGCCGCTGCGCTGCTGTCTGCTGTAGCCGCTGATCTGCTGTCCCCTGCGGACATCGTGCTGACGATCGCGCCCAGCGCATCCCTGAGTGCTGCCGCCCCGCTGCGGAGCTGTGCTGAACGGGCGCCCTCTTCTCCTGTCACTGCATTGAGCCCTGCGCTCAGAGTGTCTGCGCCTTCCTGAAGGTCACTGACACCGGAGGAGAGAGTGTCCAGCCCCTGGGAAATACTCTGCGCTCCATCCGTGAGGGCGCCCGCCCCTTCATCAAGAGCAGATGCCGCAGCCGGAAGCCCGGAAGTTTTCTCCTCAAGAACGGAAAGTCCTTTGCTCAGAGATACCATACTCTCATCAGCCGCTGCTGTACCGGATGCCAGTTTTTCCCCGCCTTCTCCGGCCTCAGCGATTCCCCCTGCCAGGCTGGAGGCCCCTGCATCGAGGTTCTGTATGCCGCCCACTGCCTGCGCCACACCATCTGCTGCCTCTGCTGCTTTATCGATCATGACTTGCGCATAACTCCTCGTCACCTCTTCACGGATTGAATTTTTCAGCTCTTTCATCGCAGTCTCGCCCATCTTAGAGGCAATATAGTTTGTCCCCGGGTTTGTCTTAAATTGAAGGACCATTTTTTCCGGTGACGGCGCTGTCAGCGCAGCCGCGTTTTCTGAAAAGTCTTCCGGTATGGTGATGACCATATAATATCTGCCAGTTTCAAGCCCTTTTTCCGCATCTTCCTCTGACGGGAAACAAAAATCCAGGGAATCATTCCCCTTCAGTTCCTCCGCCAGATCTTTTCCGATGTGCAATGTCCTGCCATCCAGCACGGCCGGCCTGTCATGGTTCACCACCGCCACCGGAAGTTTCCCCACATTCCCGTACGGATCCCACATAGATCCAAGAAAAAGAGTCGTATAAATTGCCGGTATTATGATCACAGCAGCTGTGACGACCAGCAGTATCTTGTTCGAAAACAATTTTTTCCACTCCTGCCTGAGCATAAATATCATTCTCCCTTCATTGTCTTTCTCCAGTTATAAAAGACATATAATCTATTAATAGATATTGTGTTGATTTTTGTAACAAGATGTATTATAGTAAAACCAGTTTCAGACAGCAACCATTAACTTTTCCGAAAAATGTTGCCTAATGGATAGAGGAAGAAATTTCTGTCTATTTTCCGTAAAGACCCAAAGACACGCTTTGGACCTGACACTAAAGATACATGGAGGACACAGATATGGCAAAAGAAACTGACCGGAGAGTGCGTAAGACAAGGGCGCTGCTGCGCCGATCTCTTGCGGAGCTGCTCTGTGAAAAGAGCATCCGGGAGATTACTGTAAAAGAGCTGGTAGAACGGGCGGATATCAACCGCTCTACTTTTTACCTGCATTATTCAGATGTTTACGATATGATGGAAAAGATTGAAAACGGGCTTGTGGACGATATCGAAAAACTGATCGAAGCTCATCCCGTAAGCCCGTTTAATGAAAAAAGCTTTCCATTTATAGAAGATATCTTTGTGATCCTGGCGGAAAACCGCGATATATGCGCTGCCCTTCTCGGCCCGCACGGGGACATCTCGTTCCTGCACAGGATCGAAGGCATCATCTCGGACCACTGCCTGAATGTACTGAAAGTGACCTTTCCCGATCAGCTTGAGGACCTGAAGTATTCTTATTCCTTCTGCCTGTCAGGCTGCATCGGCCTGACCAAGACCTGGCTGAACGGTCAGTATGAAGAGACGCCGCAGCATATGGCTGAGATCACGTTCCGGCTTATCATGAATGCCCTGCACGGATCAGAGCACGTCAGATGACAGCGCATCCTCCCCATTTTCTGAGCTGCCTGATGAGGCTGATCCCGCCATTTTTATGGTCCTGACATTGATCCCGTTTACCTCGATGTGGTCGTCCACAGGGATGACCAGGCACTGCCTTCCGTCAATGATCCTCGTCTCCACCAGATCCGCCCTGTCCGGGTTCACTTTGATGACTACATCCGGGGTCTCGATATTAAATTTCCTTGTCTCCGCGATATTCGTTGCCAGCAGGGACGCCTTTTCCCCTGCATTCTCCTCAAAATTGCGGTCAAAGCTTTCCATCTTCTCCGCGTCCACGCCGCTCTGCTCGAAAATCTTTTTGATCTCCGTCTTGTCAAGGGCCAGCGGCTCCGGCTCTTCTTTGTGCTCTTCGATCAGGTCATTGAGCGTCTCGTGGATATTACGGACCGTCTCATAATCCCCGTCCTCGCCAAGCGTATCCTCGATGATCATCTGGAATGTCTCCTTCTGCGTATCCGCGGACATCGGCATCTTTGCTCCCAGGAGCTGGTCGATCATCTCCGGCTGCAGGTCCTCGGATTTTTTTGTATAGTAGAGCACACTGTGCAGATCCGTGCTCCTGTCATTAAACGCCGGGAAGAGGAATCCTTTGGACGGCATGTCTACGATCCAGTCGCGGATCCGATCCTGGATCCGGTTGTCTTCCGCATTGTAGCTCAGTCCCGCCTTGGAGAGCGACACCGGACAGATACTCATAAGCAGGTACTCATACACCTCGTCCGATGCGTCGAACATCTCCAGTCCGTCCGAAGATTTCCCCGGGATATCGTACATGGCATGGATCAGGATGATATAATAATTTTCCGCATAATCGTATGTAGCGATGACTTTGTCGTAGAACTCCTCCAGGAGCATATCATCTTCCAGCTTACTGTCCCTGAGCTTCATGAGAAATTCCTGCGTCCCGCCCGGCATCTCCGCGTCCAGCGGGAATTCCAGGTTGAGCATATTTTTTCCCACAGTGCCTGACAGAGTCTTTTTGAAAATATCAAAATATTTAAACGCTTCTTCTTCCGGGAGCGAAAGGAACGCGTCTTTTGATTCCATTTTTTTCGTCTTTTCATGGTCCACATAGCAGCCGCAGATCCTGGTGATCGCGCAGTTTGCCGGTGTGAACTGCTTTCTGATCTCAAGTATTTCTTTCTTATTCATTATTTACATTCCTCTTTTCTATAAAAAGTCAAAGCCCCCGATGCGCGGCAGCCTTCCGGGAGCCTGTCCGTACATTAGCTACTATAACATTTTATCCCCGAAAAATCGAGAGGAACATTTTCTCCGGGGAGTCTCCGGGCAGCCTGAGACTTTCATTGAGACTTTCAAAACTGTAAGTGTACTTTCTCCCTTCCATTGATATAATGACCTTGATCCCGGAACGATACGTTCCGCCCGGCAGTGTTTCTGTCCGTTTCCCGGGACGGACTGGCTCTGCCCGGAGCACTTTATAAAACCTGAAAACATCCGGAAAGGAAGGGACTTCATATGGAACAGACACAGACAGCATCCGCTCAGAAAATGCCCGGCAGGCAGGCGGAAGGGCAGCCGATCCTGAGGCTTGAGCGCGTGAAAAAATATTATGGAAATCACGGGAATATCACAAAGGCCGTGGACGGCATCACCCTGCACATCGACAGGGGCGAATTCACAGCAGTCATGGGAGCAAGCGGCTCAGGGAAGATGACACTTCTAAACTGCATCGCTGCCATCGACAGTGTCACCAGAGGACACATCTTCGTCAGCGGAAAGGACATCACCGCTGTCAGGGAGCGGGACCTGGCGGATTTCCGCAGGGAGAACCTTGGATTTATCTTCCAGGACTTTCATCTCCTGGACACGCTGACCATCGGGGAGAATATTTCCATGGCGCAGATCATCAGCGGCGCCCCGCCGAAAGTCATTGACCGCAGGGTGCGGGATATCGCCGGGAAACCGGGGATCAGCGGCATCCTGGAGAAGTTCCCGTGCGAGGTATCCGGCGGGCAGAAACAGCGCTGTGCCTGTGCCCGCGCGCTGATCAACGAGCCGAAGCTGATCCTTGCCGATGAGCCCACCGGCGCTCTGGACTCCAGGTCTTCCCGTCTCCTGCTCGAGACCATGGCATCCATCAATGAAAAACTGGGAGCCACCATCCTCATGGTCACCCATGATCCTTTCTGCGCTTCCTTCTGCGGGCGCATCCTAGTCCTGAAAGACGGGAAGATCTTTACCGAGATACGCAGGGACGGGAAGACCCGGAAAGAGTTTTTCACAGAAATCCTCGATATACTGACTCTGCTGGGAGGTGACACGGGAAATGTTATATAAACTTGCCTTTCGGAATGCAAAGAGAAGCCTGAGCGACTATGCGGTTTACCTCATTACAGTCACCCTCGCCTTCTCCCTGATGTTCTCCTTCGGGCTTGTCGCATCATCGGACGCGATCACAGGCCTGTCCGAAGGGATGAACACCTTCCAGATGGTTCTGGATTTTATCAATATCATCATCCTCTTTGTGATCTGCTTTCTCATCAATTATACGACAAAATTCATGTTCACAAAGCGGAGCCGGGAATTCGGCATGTATCTTCTCCTTGGCATACGCCGCGGCAGGGTCATCCTTATGTTCCTGACAGAGATTTTACTGCTCGGCCTCTTTGCCCTGGCGCTGTCTTTCCCCATCGGATTCCTGGTCAGCCAGGTCATCTCCATGGTCATAGTCCGCGCCTTTGAGATCCCGGAAGTGATCTTCATCACGTTCCGCGCTGCTCCCGCCGGAACGCTCCTCCTCTGCTTTGCCGCTGTCTTCCTTCTTGTCCTCGTGAACATGACACGGAAAATGGGGCGCATCTCCATCCGCGGATTTCTCGATATGGAGAAAAAGAATGAGAAAAAAATGCTGCGCTCATCCCGGAAACGGAATCTCCTCTTCTGCGCCAGCCTGCTCCTGGGTGTCCTGGGCTTTCTTGTGTGGAACTCTCAGTTCAGTCTGGACGCGGGCTCCGATCAGAGCGTCATGTACTGGCTCATGCTCGGCATCCTCCTGTTCATCCTGAGCATCTACGGAGTCTCTGTCTCTGCGGGAGACATGCTGCTCACGCTGGTCCTGCGGAAGAGATCCCTTAAATATACAGGAGACCACCTTTTCATCGCAAGGACATTTTCCTCGAAAGTGCGCAGCATGAGCATTACTATGGGGACGCTTGCCATGCTCGTGGTGCTCACACTCCTCTCCCTGAATGTCTCTTATCTCTACCAGGGGATGTCAGGATATCTCCTGGAGCTGGAATCACCGTATGACATCCAGGTTTTTGACGACCCTGAGGGCAGGGAGAGCCTCAGCGATTATATTGCTCTCGCGGAGGAAGACTATACGGTCCGCTCATCTTATCTTTTTGATGTATACAAAGATCCGGGGATGCATCTTCAGCCTATTGTCAGCGTGCCGGGCTCCAACACAGATTTTGATACCGTCATCAGCCTGGGCACATACAATGAGCTGCTGAAGCTCCGGGGGCTTTCCCCGGTCTCTCTGGAAGAGGATGGATACCTCATCCTCACGGACCGCCAGCTGATCCCGCGCTTTGAAGAAGCGGAAGAGGATCTCAGCACGCTCACTCTGGCCGACGGCACATCCTTAAGGCTGAAAGGGATCACAGATAACGGGTACTGGCTGGCTCTCACAGGCCTCACCAGCTTCGTCGCTGTCTATCCCGACCGGTATGTGCAGGATCTTGAGCCGGCAGAGAGTCACCTGGTCATCGATACCGTGGAAGAGACCACTGCTGATCTCGAGAAAAAGATCGAGGACGAAATGTCCTGGCATCTCACGTACACCAATGAGTACGGGGACACGGTAGCTCAAAACTACAAAGTCACTGTGCGGGGGCAGATCGTCAAAGAGGGGAACAGTATGCTCGCCATCGTCTCCTCCCTCTGCCTGTACCTTGCCTTTATCTTCCTGTCCACCGCGGGCACGATCCTGGCAGTCCAGGCCTTAAGCGACTCCTCCCGGCACAAATACCGCTACGCTGTCCTTAGCCGGCTTGGCGTCAGCGGCAGCAGCCTCTGCCGTACGGTCGGCAGGCAGCTCCTCATCCTGTTCGGCCTGCCGGTGGCGTACCCGGTGCTCATCACGTTTCTGTGCATGTTCTCCATCAACCGGCTGTACAGCATATTCCTCAGCAGCAGGTGGGTATACCTGGAGTATTTCCTGGCAGGGCTCGGCATCTTCCTGCTGGTGTATCTGATCTACTTTATCGCCACGTACATCGGTTTTAAGAGAAATATACAGGAAGCGTGATATAATAACCAGGAAAGTAATAAACAGGACGGTTCCCGGCGGAGAGTGCGGGGCACGGGGATGCACAATTCCCGGCGGGGAGTGCGGGGCACGGGGATACAGGATTCCGGGCGGGGATGCCGGGAACCATCCTGATTTACAGAAAGAAGGGCTTTGTTCCATGAGGATCGTGATCGCAGAAGACAATATTACCACCCGCCGGGAGCTCTCCCGGCTGCTCACCAGGCACGGATATGAGACCATCCTGCCGGATGATTTTGGAGATCTCGCCGGGCAGCTTGCCAGGCTTTCCGCTGACCTCATCCTCCTGGATGTCAATCTTCCTTATGAAAATGGATATGACATCTGCCGTCGGATCCGCACGCAGACCCGGACGCCCGTCATCTTTGTCACGAGCAGGGATACCTCGGCAGATGAACTTATGAGCATCCGCGCAGGGGGCGTTGACTTCATTTCCAAGCCTTACGATCCTCTGGTCCTCCTCGAAAAGATCCGGCGGGCCCTCCGCCTGACTGACCCTGGCAATTTCCGCGAACTCACCAGAAAGGGATGCACTCTGGACCTCCACCTGTCTGCCATCCGATACGAAGGCAAAGAGACGGAGCTGACCCGGAATGAATTCCGTATCCTGTATTATTTCTTTATGAACAGTGAAAAAGTTATCAGCAAGGATGAGCTTCTGGAAAAACTATGGAATGACCGCTTCTATCTGGACGAAAATGTACTCATGGTCAACATGACCCGGCTGAAGCGGAAACTGAAAGAGATCGGCGTCACACACCTGCTGGAAAATATCAGGGGAAAGGGCTGGAAACTGTGAATTTTATCCTTTATTTAGAAACTAAAATATGCGGCATCCTTTTTCATATCGTTTTTACGGGAGTGGGAGTCCTTCTTCTCGCCGCCGCGGGATTCCAGAACGGTTATCTTATCCTGGCTGCCGCCTTTTCTGTCTGCGCCTGTCTGATCTTTCACTGGCTCCGTTACCGCCATCAGGCCGCAAGACAGACCCGGATCATGGACCTGACAGACAGCCTGGAAGAAACCTGGTACGCGGCGGAAGTTCTCCCCAGCCCCAGGGAACCTGAAAGCCGAGCCTATCACTATGCCCTGAAAAGAGCGTGCAAGGCCATGAACGAACGTCTGGAAAAGTCGGAGGAAGAACAGCAGGACTACAGGGAATATATCGAAAGCTTTGCACATGAGATCAAAGTGCCGATCAGCGCGCTCTCACTGGCATTTGACAATATGAAGGATTATGCGCTCAAAAAGGAAACTGACCGCATCTATAATCTGGTAGAGCAGATGCTCTATTATGCCAGAAGCGAGAATACAGAGAAGGACTACTTTGTCCGCAGGCTCAGCCTGCCGGATGTGGTACATGATATCCTTCTGAAATACCGGCGCTATTTTCTTGACGCGGGTATAGAACTGGACATCCGTATCAAAGATACTGTTGTATTTACAGACGAAAAGTGGCTCGGCTTTATCCTCTCCCAGATCATCCAGAATTCTGTCAAATACTTTGATAAGCCAAAGAAGCGCCTCTCGATATACAGCGAAGAGTCCCCTGCTTCTGCTGTACTTGTGATCGAGGACAACGGCTGCGGCATCAGCGCGGCTGACCTTCCACGTGTTTTCGAAAAGGGCTTTACCGAATCGGACCGCTCAAAGACCGCTTCCACCGGGATGGGGCTGTATCTGGCGAAAACGCTCTGTGACAGGCTGGGACTGGGGCTGACGGTCCAGTCACGGGAAGGGGGATTTACGAGGGTGACGGTGGTATTTCCGAAGGGGACGGTGCATGAAACGTGTTCCTGATCCATCCGGGTAATTTCTGTATACTGCATCTCTAATTTCCCGAGTGATTTCAGCTATTGGCTGATAAAGCGATAAAATACGCGGGGACAGGACCTGCTTTCAGTCCCATCCCCGCGTATGTGCGTTGTTTTCTCCTGCTCTTACCCCTGCCCTGTATGCAGGATCTCATTTGCATTTTTAATACGCTCTTTCGTCGGCGGTTCGATCCCTGCCAGCGGATAGTCATATCCCAGCTCTTTCCACTTGTACTCGCCGAAAGTATGGTACGGCAGGATTTCCACTTTTTCGACATTATCTAATGTCTTTATAAACTTATAAAGCTCTTTAAGATATTCATCCTTATCACTTCTCTCCGGCACGAGCACATGTCTGATCCAGACCGGCTTGCCGATCTCAGACAGATACCGCGCCATGTCCAGTATATTCTTGTTCGTATGCCCTGTCAGAAGCTTATGCTGCTCATCATCGATATGCTTGATGTCCACCAGCAAAAGATCCGTGTACTTCATAAGCTCCTTGAACTTTCCAAAGAAGGGCTCTTCCCTCGTAAAAGGCGCGCCACTCGTGTCGATCGTCGTGTTGATCCCTTTTTCCTTCGCCTTCTGAAACAGCTCGATCATGAAATCCATCTGGAGCAGAGGCTCGCCGCCGCTCACAGTGATCCCGCCGCCGTCCTTCCAGTATGATCTGTACCGCAGTGCCTGCGCCAGAAGCTCGTCCGCGCTCTTCTGCTCTCCCACCTGCATGTTCCAGGTATCCGGATTGTGGCAGAACTGGCAGCGCATCGGACATCCCGCCACAAAAATAACAAAACGCACGCCCGGACCGTCGACCGAGCCGAAGCTCTCCGTAGAATGGATAAATCCGTTCATATTTTCTCCTTCCGGGACGTAGTCAAATTGAATTTCACTACGTCCCCAATTAATTATGCCCTGTCCCTTTTCATAATTCACCATGTCCCCCATGTTAAAATTAGCCAAATTTGTCATATTAATTACTCAGGAATCAACACCTTATTTGTGCAGATTTCGAACGGGGACAGGGCCGTCTGCCAAAAGGGACAGAGCAGTCGTTAAACGGGGACGTAGTCAAACTGGATTTCACTACGTCCCCGAAAAAATTACATTCTGTCGTGGCAGGTTCTTGCAATTACGTCAAGCTGCTGCTCTCTTGTCAGGTCGATGAACTTCACTGCATATCCGGATACGCGGATCGTGAAGTTTGCGTACTCTTCTTTCTCCGGATGCTCCATCGCATCGATCAGTTTCTCTGTTCCGAATACATTCACATTCAGGTGATGTGCTCCCTGATCGAAGTATCCGTCGAGAACGTGTACAAGATTGTTCTTGCGCTCGTCGTCATCATGTCCCAGTGCTCCCGGGCTGATCGTCTGTGTATTGGAGATTCCGTCAAGCGCCTGCTCATACGGAAGCTTCGCAACAGAGTTGAGGGAAGCAAGAAGTCCGTTCTTCTCTGCGCCGTAAGACGGGTTCGCTCCCGGTGCCAGCGGCTCGCCTGCTTTTCTTCCGTCCGGAAGCGACCCTGTAGCCTTTCCGTAAACCACATTGGATGTGATCGTAAGGATGGATGTCGTCGGCTCGGAATTTCTGTACGTGTGGCACTTCTTCAGCTTGCTCATGAATGTGCGGAGCAGCCATACTGCGATCTCGTCTGCACGGTCGTCATCATTTCCGTATTTCGGGAAGTCTCCCTCCACCTCATAATCAACTGCAAGTCCGTCCTCATCGCGGATCACTTTTACTTTGGCGTACTTGATCGCGCTCAGCGAGTCTACTACGTGTGAGAACCCTGCGATACCTGTCGCAAATGTACGTCTTACATTTGTATCGATGAGCGCCATCTCAGCTGCCTCATAGTAGTACTTGTCATGCATGTAGTGGATCATGTTCAGTGTATCCACATACAGCTTGGACAGCCACTCCATCATCTGGTCGTATTTCTCCATGACCTCATCGTAGTCAAGGTACTCGGATGTGATTGGTCTGTAGAGCGGGGATACCTGCTGTTTTGTCTTCTCATCAACACCGCCGTTGATCGCGTACAGAAGGCATTTTGCAAGGTTCGCGCGTGCTCCGAAGAACTGGATCTCCTTACCCGTCTCTGTTGCGGACACGCAGCAGCAGATGGAATAATCATCGCCCCATACCGGACGCATTACATCGTCGTTCTCATACTGGATGGAACTTGTCTTAACAGAAATATAAGCTGCATATTTCTTGAAGTTCTCCGGCAGGTGTGAGGAGTACAGCACTGTCAGGTTCGGCTCCGGTGACGGTCCCATATTCTCCAGCGTATGAAGGAAACGATAATCGTTCTTTGTCACCATGTGTCGTCCGTCCATTCCGATTCCGGCCATCTCCAGAGTCGCCCATACCGGATCTCCGGAAAACAGTTCGTTGTAGGACGGAATTCTCGCAAACTTCACCATACGGAACTTCATAACGATATGGTCGATCAGCTCCTGAGCCTGCTCCTCTGTCAGGATTCCCTTCTCCATATCTCTCTGGATATAGATATCAAGGAATGTGGAGATACGTCCAACACTCATTGCAGCACCGTTCTGTGTCTTAATCGCCGCAAGGTATCCGAAGTACAGCCACTGAACAGCTTCCTTCGCATTAGTCGCCGGTTTTGAGATATCGAAACCGTAAACTGCCGCCATCTCTTTCATCTCTTTGAGCGCTCTGATCTGGTCTGCGATCTCTTCTCTGAGACGGAAATCTGTTCCTTTCATTCCGTGTCTCTCATACTCGATGAAATCAGACTCTTTCTTCTCGATCAGG
>DWUV01000017.1 GCA_019120595.1 Candidatus Mediterraneibacter tabaqchaliae
CTCTTCTGATCCCTGGTTTTAGCGTGTTCCCTGATTTCGTAGTTTTTCCTGCCTCATGGAGCGGAGCCGATGCCAGCCATATCCCCGCGCTGAATACGTCCTCGACATCCGCGCTTCACTGTTTTCGTCCGGTTTACTCGATCACAGGCTCCCCCACAAATACAGATTTACATCTCATCGACCACTGCCGCTTCTTCTCCTTCCTCCATCGCCTCCTCATATCTGTTGAGGATCGTTGTCTGGATCCGTTCCCTTGTCGCTGAATTGATGGGGTGTGCGATATCGCGGTATTCGCCGTCCAGTGATTTCTTGCTGGGCATGGCGATAAACATTCCCTTATCGCCCTCTATGACTTTAATGTCATGTACTACAAACTCATCATCGATCGTGATCGATACGACCGCCTTTAATTTCCCCTCTTTCGCTACTTTACGTACACGTACATCTGTGATCTGCATACTCTCAGTTCTCCTTTCTCATATGCATCCCTGAACCTGTCCCGATCAGCTGCTTCTTAACATCCGATCCCTGCGCTGACAGGCATCATCAGCCTTACTTCATCCCCCGTAAGTCTATAAAGCATATCTTTCATTTTTTTCTACTACTACTTTGACACCATTTTCTCCAACGTGCCTTGTATTCGCCCTGATCGTGTCACGGCTCTCGACAATACAGTTCTCAATGTACGTATTGTCTCCGAGATACACATCGTTGAGGATGATGGAATTTTTGATCACACAGTTATTTCCCACAAAGACTTTCTTGAAGATCACAGAATTCTCAACCGTACCGTTGATGATGCTTCCGCTCCCCACAAGGCTGTTCTTTACGATCGCGCCCGGGTTGTACTTTGCGGGCGGCTGGTCGCTTACCTTGGAGTAGACCGCCGGGAGTTCCCGGAAGAAATAGTTTCTCACCTCCGGTTTCAGGAAGTCCATATTCGTCTGATAATATGCGTCCACTGTTGAAATATTGCTCCAGTAACTGCTTATCTTATATCCGTATATTTTTTTCAGATTTTTATAACGAATCAGGACATCATTTACAAAATCATGTCTCTCCTCTTCCGCACAATGCTCGATCAGATCGATGAGCTGTCTCCTGCGGATCACATAGATCCCTGTGGAAACCGTCTGCGAATGCGCCACCATAGGCTTTTCCTCAAACTCCTCGATCCGGTAGCTTTCGTTCATGCGGATCGTCCCAAACCTGGTGGCGTCTTCATCCGGCCCCAGTTCCTTGCATACCACTGTGATATCCGCTTTCTTGGCGATGTGGTATTCCAGGACCTTATTATAATCCATCTTGTACACCGCGTCTCCGGATGTGATGATCACATACGGTTCATGGCATTTCCTCAGGAAATCGAGATTCTGGTAGATCGCGTCCGCTGTGCCCCTGTACCAGTAGCCGTTATCAGCAGTGATCGTAGGAGTAAATACAAACAGGCCGCCCTGCTTTCTTCCGAAATCCCACCATTTGGAAGAGTTCAGATGTTCATTTAATGATCTTGCATTATACTGCGTCAGCACCGCGACTTTCTGAATATGAGAATTCGTCATATTGCTCAGCGCGAAGTCGATCGCCCGATAGCTCCCTGCGATGGGCATTGCCGCAACTGCCCTCTTCGCGGTCAGCTCATGCATCTTACGGTTATTTCCGCCCGCCAGGATAATCCCTACTGCTCTCATACTCTGTCACCTGCCTTTATCAATGTCTCGCCGCTCGCCAGCACTCCGTTGTCATAATCCTCGATGGATGTCACTCCGCTTATCGCGGTGTTCTTCCCGATCTGGACTCCCGGCGGGATCACGGAATTTTCTCCGATCGTCGCCAGGCCGCCGCTGTAGATATTCGGCTTCATCTTGTTCGGCGCCTCGCTTCCGATACCGATGACGGCGCCGTTTCCGATCACTGTGTCCTCTGCGATGATCGCTTTCTCGATCACACAGTTTTCTCCGATCGTGACTCCCTGCATGATAATGGAGTCGCGCACCACACTTCCTTTTCCGACCGTGATGCCGCTGCCCAGAACAGAGCTGTGCACTTCACCGTAGATTTCAGACCCGTTGCTGATGATACAGCGGTCCACAACACCCTGCTCCGAAATGTACTGGGGCGGGATGCTCGCGCTGTTCGTGTAGATCTTCCAGAATTCTTCATAGAGATTGAATTCCGGGATGATATCGATCAGCTCCATGTTCGCCTCCCAGTAGGAACTCAGTGTGCCCACGTCTTTCCAGTACCCGTTGTATTCGTATGCGAACAGCCTGTCCCCTTTTCCGTGGCAGTATGGGATGATATGCTTCCCGAAGTCACAGTTGGGCTGGTCTTTCAGCTTGATCAGCGCGTCCCTGAGCACAGGCCAGCTGAAGATGTAGATCCCCATGGATGCCAGGTTGCTGCTCGGCTTTTCCGGCTTTTCCTCAAATTCTTTGATCCGGTTCTCGCTGTCTGTCACAACGATGCCGAACCTGCTCGCCTCCTCGATCGGCACAGGCATTGCCGCGATCGTGACATCCGCCTTGTTTGCCTTGTGGAAATCGAGCATGACTTCGTAATCCATCTTATAGATATGATCCCCAGAAAGGATCAGCACGTAATCCGGGTTGTATGTCTCCATATAATTCAGATTCTGATAGATCGCATTCGCCGTCCCTGTGTACCACTCGCTGTTTGAGCTCTTTTCATAGGGCGGCAGGATAGATACTCCTCCGACGTTTCTGTCCAGATCCCACGGGATACCGATCCCGATGTGCGTGTTCAGGCGAAGCGGCTGATACTGAGTCAGCACGCCCACAGTGTCGATTCCCGAATTGATACAGTTACTCAGCGGGAAATCAATGATCCGATACTTGCCGCCAAATGCAACGGCAGGCT
>DWUV01000169.1 GCA_019120595.1 Candidatus Mediterraneibacter tabaqchaliae
GACGGGGACGCGAACGGATCCCCCTGGACATGGTCAATAGACAGCACATAGCCCGGGAACTGGTACATTCCCTTTGTATCTTTATAAGCAGGATAACCTCTGTGGTCGATCCTGTTCAGCAAACTTCTCAGATCAGTCGATGACTGCATAATCTTCTCTCCCTTCCACGGATTTTCATCCCGTGGTCACATCTTAGTCCAAAAACGCTGATCCGTCAACCTGTCCGCGGCCTCTCTGCCTCTTCTCCGTCATCTCCGCCGTGCGTTATATCCCCCGGAAGCTGAATGAAAACTCCATCTTCCCATCCACGTCCAGAAGATATTCCGGATGGGTGAATGATCCCCAGCTGTCATCCCCGCCGACGCCCATCTGCGCAGACGCTGCCCTGACTATGGTATGATGGATCTCCGGCAGGTCATACGGATGTGCGGCATTTTCCAGCTCATGGGGCGTATAGGGCAGGGCGGAAAACATCATGGGACCGCTCTTTTCATCCATCTCAAACAGGATCCCGCGCCCTCTGGCATCTGTCACAGAAGCATAGCGCACCCCCAGCTTTGCTCCGCATTCCTGGGGCACGATATACTCCGCCATATTATCTTTCACCTGATCATGGTAGATCCCGAGTTTCGCTCCCCTCCTGCGGTCAGCATATGTCTCCGCAGGTCCCAGTCCGTACCACTCCACACGTTCAAGATCCGCGCTGAACCGGAAGATCACTCCGAATTCCGGCATGTCTCCCAGCTCCTTCACAGGATCATACGACAATGTCACCCGGATGCGACCGTCCGCTGACACTTCATAAGCCAGCCGACAGGAGCTGACGGGACTTGTAGGCATGAAATAAGTATAGGTGATCTTTACGCTTCCTTCTCTCTCTTCTACATCTGGGACACAGACTTTCCCGCACGCATCTCCCCGGAAATCTTTATGCCCCGCGTAGAGGCTGGCGATCTTCCACTGGGCGTAACGCTGGGGCATCTGATTCCCCCGGTCATTATCCACAGGCGCCCTCCAGAAATTCGGACGGGGCATGGTCTCGATCAGCTCTCTGCCGGCATAACGGTAGGATACGAGCCCGCCCTCATTCACAGAAAAAATCGCCTGGAAATATTCCCCTCTCACACCGATATTGTGCTTGCTGCGGATCACGCGGAGCGCGCTGTCCGCTACGCTTCTCTTTTCTCCAAGAGTCTTTTCCCGCACAGTGTAGACATACTGCCCGAACGCGGTCTCGTGCCCTGCCGTTGCCCAGACACTGTCTGTCTTTAAGTGGAATGAGACGGTCACTGTATACTCTCCCGGCACTGTCTCTTCCCCAAACGGAAGGGCATATGTTTTCTCCGAAAGCGGCGGCACGTCCGTCCCGATCTCCGCCTTCCTGATCTGTACGCCGTTCCTTGCGAGGACAGCCCTGCATGAAAATGCGTCTGTATTTGTGAACAGGTTTTTATTGACCACTGTCACCTCACCCGCACTGACCCGCGCCTCGATATTCTGGTAGTTAAATTTCACTTCCTGCATCTTTGGCGACGGCTCCCGGTTGCCGCCGTATGCGATCCCGTTCGCGCTGAAGCTGTAATCCGTGGGCCGCTCCCCGAAGTCCCCGCCATACGCCTGGAATGTCCTGCCGTACCGGTCTTTCTTATCCAGGGTCTGGTCAATATAATCCCAGATAAATCCGCCCTGATAGAGAGGTTCTGTATCCGTCAGATCCGTATACTTGTGCATCGCGCCGCAGGAATTTCCCATGGCATGGGTATATTCACAGCAGATAAACGGTTTGCTGCGGTCTTTTGCGAGGAAGGCTTTTATCGCCTCAACGGACGGATACATCTGGCTCTCCATGTCGCTGGTCCCGTTGAAGCTCCGGTCATGGAACACGCCTTCATAGTGTACAAGGCGGTACGGGTCCTCCCTGCGGAAATACTCTGACATCTCAAAGATATCTTTTCCTCCGTAGGACTCGTTCCCGCAGGACCAGATCAGGATACAGGGATGGTTCTTATCCCTCTCATACATCGACTGCGCGCGGTCCAGCACCATTGCCTGCCACTCCTGCCTGCTGCCCGGCACGATATAATCCCGGTCCCCCGTTGCCTCTGCTGTATCCCAGGAGCCGTGCGATTCCAGGTTTGTCTCGTCAATGACATACAGGCCGTACTCGTCACACAGCCTGTAAAACACAGAAGAATTAGGATAATGGCTCGTGCGCACGGCATTGATGTTATTCTGTTTCATGACGGAAAGGTCTTTGCGGATGTCCTCTTCTGACACACAGCGCCCTGATACGGAACTGAATTCATGGCGGTTTACTCCCCGGAAGACGATCCGTTTCCCGTTGAGCTTCATCAGCCCGTCCTTCATCTCAAACCGCCGGAATCCCGCTTTCTCCGCGATCACTTCACAGAGCCTGCCGTCCCGTCCATACACTTCGATCAACAGGTCATATAATGCCGGATCCTCCGCGCTCCACAGGACAGGCTGGGGTACTGTCCATGCGAAGCAGTTCTCGCCTGCCAGTTCTTCTTCGCTCTGCACACAGATCTGTCCCCGGTAGGACAGGGTAAACCTCGCCCGGCCGGTCCCCCATGTCTTTGTGCGGATCTCCAGGCTCCCCTGGGAGAATGACTCATCGGGCACAGCGCGCACCCGCAGGTCGCGGATATGGGTATCCGGGACGGTATACAGATACACATCGCGGAAGAGCCCGGAAAAGCGGTAAAAATCCTGGTCCTCGCACCAGCTGCCGGATGTCCACTGGAACACCTGGACCGCAAGCTTGTTCCTGCCTTCTCTCAGATACTCTGTCAGCTCAAACTCCGCCGGGGTAAAGCTGTCCTCGCTGTATCCCACGAACGTCCCGTTCAGCCAGACAGCCAGTCCGCTCTCCGCTCCCTGGAAGGAGACGAACAGCCGCTTTTCCCGCATTCTCTCCGGTACGGCAAACATCTTCACATAGCTTCCCACCGGATTAAAATGCTCCGGGATCTCTCCCGGCCGGATATCCTCATGTCCTTCCCACGGATGCTGGGTATTGACATACCGCGGGATCCCGTATCCCTCCATCTGGATGTGCGCGGGCACGCGGATGTCATCCCAGTCTGAGCAGTCGTACTCCTCCCTCTCAAATCCCGGGACCACTGACCTGTAATTAGAAGCATAGTGGAATTTCCATATTCCGTTCAGGCTTTCGCGGAAGTCCGGCCGGCCGTCCGGCATATCCTCTTCCGAAGCATAATAAATATGGTCCGAGCAGGTGTCCAGCCTCCCGTCCCTGAAATACTCCGGATCTTTTACCTTTGCATAGTCAAATATCTTCACCGTGTTCTGATCTCCTTTTCCATATTCCAGATTTCTTCCATATTAACGCACAGGATCCTGTTTTGTACAGAGTCTTACTGACAGATCGCTCTTTTGATCGGTCTTATGATCGCTCTTTTCTTTTTCCACCTCATACTGCCTGCCCCCAAACGGAAATGTCAGGCGGAAGGAGCCAAGCTCTCCCGGCACATGAGGCTCAAACCGGAACCCTCTCTCCACCTCCGGATCCGGCCGGATCCCGGCGATGTCCTCGATAAGGACTGCAATGGGGCCTGACGCCCATGGATGGCAGAGGCTGGTATTCCACTTCTGGTCCTTTCCCCATGCCTCCCAGCAGGCTGTGGCCCCTTCCCGGAGCATGTTTACCCAGCCGTGCTCTGAGCCATTGACCAGCATCCTGTATTCATCCTCATACCGCCCCGCGGCCGCCAGGGCCTTCAGGTAAAAATACCCGGTCATCACACCGCAGGACAGCCCCTTTTCCACAAGGAAATCCGCGATCCTGCCCTCGCTCCCCTCCGGGCACAGCCCGAAAAAGAGGGGGTAGATATTGGAGTGCAGGGCGCTGTGGGTGCTTACCGTACTGTCGCAGAAAAGCCCGGTCCTGCTGTCATAAAACGCATTTATATAGGCATCCCTGAGCCGTTTCCAGCGGTATGCCCGCGCCGTTTTTTTCTCCCCGCGTCCCGTTTCTCTGCGGTATCCGCTATCCCGCTCCTCCGGATCATCCACCGGCGCTTCCGGAATATCCATCGGATCTTCCAGCATATCCGTCAGTTCTTCCAGCGTCTTTACCGCCCCCACATACAGGGCATTGACTACATTGTGGCAGCCCGGGGCCACGACCGGACGGCTCAGCTCAAAATCATAGCCATCCCGCAGGTTTTCCGGCCAGTCCACAAGATTCCATTTGTCCGCCACCTGCTCCAAAAGACCGTCTTCCCGCTCATAGCGCCGGAAATGCCTGATGATCCCCTCCGCCGCGGGAAGGTATTTTTTCAGGAATCTCCTGTCGCCGGTAAACTGATAATCCAGCAGCAGGAGCTGGGACCAGAGAAGCGAAAAATCCGCCACCTCCTGCATATAATCCCCCGGAGCCACCGCCATCAGTCCCGGGCATATCCCGGCAGTATGGGCGAACTGCGCGATACATTTCCTCAGCATCCGTACATCCCCGGTAAGCCACACATGGGCATGCGCTGTGATGAGCGCATCTCCCAGATACTGCCCTTTCTCTCTTGTGGGGCAGTCCAGGTATGCCTCCTGTGTCCCGTATTTTACGCCGTTTTTGCAGATCCTGAAGATCCCGTCCAGAGCCGGGTTATCTGTGGAGAGCATACACCGGGTCTCATCCATGGGGTAATGGCGCACCTCAGCCTCGACACGCGTGACCCTGATCCCGGGACTTAAGGCCAGCTCCGCATAGCGGAAGCCTTTGTAATCATACGGTTCCAGACGGCAGGCTCCTTTCTTCAGAGTCCATGTCTCTTCATAGCGGCAGTTGCAGCGCATATCATAGCGCACCTTCTGGATAGGACCTGCTTCTTCCAGTTCTTCCCCGCACCGTATGACTATGGTCTTTCCGTCTCCGTCAGATTCCGCCCACACCAGGAGCGCGCCTGTGATCTCCTCCCCCATGTCCGCGAACCAGCCTTCCCGGGTCTTTTTCAGCGTCTTCGGCCGGACGCGGTACACCCGGAGCATTTCCGTGGGCTGGAGGCTGCACTGATAGTCCGCCCATTCTGCCCGCACCATGGGCCGCCACATCCGGCCGTCAAACTCCGGCATATTCCAGTCTTTATCCCAGATACGGCTGTCAAAATCCTCCAGGAACTGGGTGTCATAGCCTGTGACCGCGCCGGAGTAAGCGCTGGATACTTTGTATCTCCACTGGGGGATTATAATGCGGGACTTTTTCGTGATGCTGCGTATCTCAGATATCTCACATGCAATGCCAAATCTCCCGTCGCCGCTGTTCCATACCCGGTTTACAAGCCCCTGGTAATAAAGATGGACGGCAAGTACATTCTTTCCCTTTTTCAGATACGGAGTGATGTCCAGCTCATTATAATAGTAGTATTCCGGGTATGCAGGGGCAGGTCCCTGGCCCGCATACCTGCCGTTGATGTATAATTTGTAATAATCATCCGCTGTGATCCGCATGACAGCGCGGGCGCCGGGAATGTCTCCGCTTTCCCACAGATACTCCGCCCGCGCCAGGACATGGAGATTCCCGCGGCTGTCCGCCTGCGTCCCGGCAGTGCACCCGTCTGAGGGCATTCCTTCTGATTCCTTATGGTACATACACAATGGCTGTGTATGCGCGAATTCCGGGATAGTAAACCATTCCGGCTGAAAAGTACTGCTGCTCATTTTGTATCTCCTGTCTTCTGTCCTTTTTAAACTCTGCTTAATTTTTAAGTACCGTTCATTTAAAGTTTGATGATCAGAGGTATCTGATCTCCGTGCGTATGGTCTGCGTCCCGGGACGGATCTGATATACTGCCATTGGGATCGATGTCTTCGGGTGCATCAGGTTCGTATTGGGATCCGGTATGAGCACCTGTCCTTTGCCGCTGCCTTCCAGAGAGCGGACCACACAGTATCCGTCTCCGTTTTCCACGGATGACTCCTCTCCTTTTTCATATCTCTCAAAGGGTTTCCTGTCATCAGTCGAAAGGGCGAACCCGCAGTCATAGGCAGTGCACGCAATATCACTGGTGATCCTGTGGGTGCGCACATGGCCTGTCTCCGTGGGTTCGATCACTGTGTCCACATGGATCCCCCGGATGGGACTCCAGGAGAAAGAAAGCCGCTCTTCGGAAACGGTAAACTCCGGCTCGATCACATCTTTCACGAAGAAATAACCATACGCCTCAAAGGCAAGCATACTGTCCGGCGCACATTCTGCAAGGGTCACATTGGAACGCATGATGCTGAACCCGAACTTGCTGGAATAGGCGAACTTGGAGTATTTCTCCACTGTGTGGCTGTGTCCGTCCGCCTGAAGCCTGCCCGGGATCAGGGAGATGACATTTCCCTTCCCCCGCTGGATGACCATGCCCGCATGCTCCAGATATTTCTTTGCATCCAGCTCCGGCAGGGGCGCGCACTCCGCCTCCCAGAAGGGATGCCCGTCCGGCAGCGCCAGGAACATAAAGGCTTTCATCGCCCAGTAGGGAGAACCGGGCGCGTTATAACTCTCCGACATCTGCAGGTTCGGGTACGCATATCCGATGGTCAGGATGTCCGCATTGTCCCAGACCGGCAGGTTCAGCCAGTGCACCAGGTGACGCACGATCAGCCCTTTCAGAACGGGCAGCGGGAAGACTTCCACGCCGCACATCGCGCAGACAGAAAAATATGCGATCTGGGCAAAACGGTATGTCATAGAGCGTCCGTATGCGAATGAGGAGCCGTCCTCAGAGAACCAGTAGATATAGTCCTTCCCAAAAGCAAGGGCACGTTCGCGGAACCGGCGGCAGCGCTCCGGGTCTTCCTTTTCCATAAACCGGGCGTATACCATGCCGTAAGTCACCATGACAAAGGGATTGTAGTAATCCTTATCCCCACCGTTCCCGTCATTGTACCAGCCGCCCGCGTCATAGTAGGCGTCAATGCATTCCAGCCCTTCCTCGAGCCGCTTCTTATCATACGGCCGCCCCGCTTTACAGAGCGCCACATTTGTCATGATACTGAAGAACTGCCAGTTGCAGGCGCAGCATTCATGCCGGTTGATCTCCCAGAGCCACTCGGTCAGGTTGTCCTTTTCCCTGTCAGAGAGCGGATCCCAGACTTTGTCCGGGCAGAACAGCATGCCAAATGCAATGGCAGCCATCTCGCAGAATTTCTGGTCATAGTCACGGCAGGTGTGCCAGTAATCCGGGTGCTCCGGGTCCGTCCCTGCCGCCAGGCCTTTTCTGTATATCTCCTCAAATCTCTCGTCGCGGCCGCCGCCCGCCCAGAAAGGGACAAGCCCCCACAAAAGCCTGGCAAAAGCTTCCATTGGGATCGTGTCGTTTTCATAATGTGCGCTCGTCACGCCCACATAAAGGCGCGCGCAGCTCTCGCCGTAAAAAGGTTTCAGCGGATCCAGCACGTCGAGGAGCGCCTGCTGCGCCGCCTGTTTCGTACAGAAATCCGATTCCGTAAATTTCCTCATCAATAACTCCTTTCATCGATTGGGGACGTAGTAAAATCGGATTTTACTACGTCCCCAAATCCATTTTTTAACCATTTTTTATCCTTTGTATCCAAAATCCGGTACTTCATGCCAGCGGTGCCTGAAGTAATGCGCCGCCAGTTTCGGCCTTCTCTCTCTCGTGAACAGCCCTTTCTTATTGCCGTCCACCCGCAGTGTTCCCTGGATCGTTGCAAAATCCGCGAAGTTCCATGCATGCTCGCCGACAACGAAACCGCACTCATCCAGCACTTTATTGATGGTCTTGTAATAATCCACCTGGTATTCTTCACTGAACATATTCCCCGTCGCCTTGTGGAGCCCTGCCACGGTATCTGCGCCGTATTCTGTGAGCATCCACGGCTTGCCCAGTTTTTCCCAGTATTTCATCTCTGTTCTCATGGCGCGCTCTGCGGCGTCCAGATCCCCGCCGAATACATACCAGCCGTAGTAGCGGTTGGCGCAGATGATGTCCATCTCCGGCGCGGTGATATCTCTTGTATAGTCATTCTGGCAGATGACCAGAGTCACCGGGCGGTCCTGGGGATCGCACTCATGTGCCAGATGGTACAGGGGCATAAAATAGTCATGCGCTGCCTGAGGCTGCTTCTCCGTATCCGGCTCATTGGCGATGGACCACACTGCCACGCAGGGATGGTTCTTATCCCTTGCGATTAGGTCGCGGATGACCTGCTCGTGGTGTTCCTTTGTATGGAACTTCGCGTACCCCTCGTCGTTCCAGCCGAAGTTCAGGCCCACTGCCGTAGTCTCGTCGATCACAACGATCCCTTCCCGGTCGCAGAGATCCAGCATCTCCTCAGCGTAAGGATAGTGGGATGTGCGGAAGGAGTTCGCGCCCAGCCATTTCATGAGGGAGAGGTCTTTTACATTCATGGGCTCATTGATGCCCCTGCCGTGCACCTCGCTGTCCTCATGCTTCCCGAAGCCTTTGAAGTAGAACGGCTCCCCATTGATCAGGAACTGAGTCCCCCGGATCTCGATGGAGCGCACGCCGAATTTCTCTTCATACATATCTTCGCCGTACTCCGCTTTTGCAGTATAGAGATACGCGTTTCCCGGCTGCCAGAGATGCGGGTTCTCGATCAGCACCGTTCCCTCGCTTCCTCTCGCGCATGCGGCTTCTTCTCCTTCTTCGTCAAAAAAGCGCACGGTTACTTCTCCGCTGTCCTCTCCTGCGTCTCCCGCGCATTCCACACGGTAATGCACCTTTGCCTCCCCGTCTTTTAACTCCGGCACAAGTACGATATCCCGGATATAAGCCTTTGGAGTTGTGTAGATCTTCACCGGGCGGTTGATGCCCGCGTAGTTGAAGAAATCAAAATTCGGCGCATTGTGCGGTTTCTGCACAGTCTCATTGACGCTGGGGATATCCGGGAGATCAGAGCCGAAGAAGGCCGCCCCGACCTCATTGCCGATAGGCAGGGTCGAATAGTTCACCCGGTTGTCAACCGCCACGCAGAGCAGGTTTTTCCCCGGCTGCACCAGGTGGTTGATCTCCGCCTCAAAGGGCAGGAACCCGCCCTGATGTTCGCACACGAGCTCTCCGTTTAAATAGACCTTTGCACTGTGGGTCACAGCGCCGAAACGCAGGACCACTCTCTGGGAGAGGAGTATTTTCGGTATCTCGATCTCCTTCTGATAGAATGCCCACCCGCAGTGGTCCCGGTATCCGACGCCCTCGATCTGGTCATTGTAAGACGCGGGCACTGCCACCTGCACCGGATCCGCCAGCGGTTCTTCCATCCATTTTTCTTCAAATCCCTTTCCGTCATCCAGTTTGAAATCCCATATTCCGGACAGGTCCATCACTGTCCTTGCATCATTGATCTTTGGATACAGCATATTGAGTTTCTCCTTTTCTCTGCCTTGTTGTCATATCTTATTATTTGTCACTCTTCCCTGTCCCGGATGCAGGCGCATATCAGCGAAAGCTGACCCGGATGCACGCCGGGGCACACGGACGGATCCTGGACTTTCACGCTTCCAGCCCGAGATGGTACCCTTCCCAGAGCATGTTCAGTATCTTGGAATGGATATACGCGGTCCCCCCGATCGCCACGACCAGGAGCGGAGCCATCACGAACAGCCCCAGAGCAAAGAGGCACGCAGCGCTCACCAGCATGAGCAGTGTCCATCCGAAATTCTTGATGGACATCACGAACGCCATCACCAACAGGTGCTTCCAGTCTGTCTTGCAGCGCGCCATCAGCGGGAAGAGCCAGACCAGAGCCATCAGATACACTGCCAGGAGGACGATCACCGCCCACAGAAGGACGATCCCCATCTTCCCGTCCAGCCGGGAATACATATAAATATCGCATCCCAGGAAGATCCCCACTGCCAGTGCCCCGATCCCGAGCGGGATGCCGGGGATCAGATTTTCCTTAAACGCATGGAAAAACGAGCGGACTGTGTAGCCTTCTTCATTGTTCGCAAGCTTCAGTGTCACATAGTAGAGCGCCGCCGTCGATGCGCCTATGGTTACGACAGGCAGGCTGCAGATGACCCACAGCCCTGACAGGAGGAGCATATCCACCAGTTTCCCCATAAATACCCACACAGGATTTTCTACATTAAATAAGTTTTTCATTGCTTTATCCCTCCATATCAGACGCCTGCATCAGGCTCTCTGCAAATTCCATCGCTTCTTCCCTATGTTCACTGTTTTTAAAGATACAGAACATGACCTTCTCCCCGCTGTCCGACAGATGCGCGGCCGTGATATCAATGCCGTACCCGGAAACCGCTCCGGCTCCGGCGTCATCTCCCGCGCTTTCCGCGTCCCCCTGCGCTTCCCCGCGCTCCATCTGCTCCAGTGCATCTTTTTCCGCGTAATATTCCATCACTTCGGGGGTGCAGATCATGAAGTCGATCTCATGCGCGAAGATGGCTGTCGTCATTTTTTCCAGATTCCCGCTTGACGCGTTCTTCTCCGGGTTCTCTGTATCGATCTCCATCCCCGTCTCCAGAAGGATCTGTTCCCTGTCCGGGTCCTTCCCCAGCGCCTCGAGCCCCCGGCCGCACGCCTCTTCCGCCGTCTCCGGGGATATATCCACATTGACTGCCTCACCGTAGAGGACAGTTTCCGGGGAACCTCCTCCGAAGAAAAAGATCCCCCACGCAAGAAGAGCAGCGGCAGCGATGCCGGCAAGAATCTTCGTTTTATGATAATACAGAATATTCTCTAATTTCTTTTTCATCCGGTCATCCATAAGCCACTGCTCCTTTGGATCTTATCCTTTGATACCTGTCGCCGCCACGCCTTCTACAAAGTACTTCTGCAGCGCCAGGAATACGATCAGCACAGGGATCAGGGTAATGATCGATCCTGCCATGATCAGTCCGTACTCAGCCGCGTACTGTCCGATAAACATCTTCAGTCCGAGCTGGATCGTTTTCTTTGCCTCTGATTTCAGGTAAATCAGTGGTCCGAGGTAGTCGTTCCACGTATTTACGAATGTGAAGATGATCAGAGTCGACAGCGCCGGCTTGGACAGCGGGAGCATGATCGAGGAATAGATCTTGTACTCGCTCATGCCGTCGATCCTCGCCGCCTCGCAGAGGGAATCCGGGATCCCTTCGTAGAACTGCTTCATCAGGAACACTCCGAATGCGGAGAACGCCTGGAGACAGATCATCGCGAGAAGCTTATCGTTGAGCCCCATTCCGCGCATCATGATAAACTGCGGTACCATGTACACCTGCCAGGGCATTGCGATCGTTGCTATGTAAGCAAGGAATAATGCGTTTCTGTGCTTAAACTGGAGCTTTGCAAATGCGTACGCCGCAAAACTGCTGGTCAGCATCTGAAGGGTCGTGACAACGATCGTCAGGAACACCGTGTTCCCGATAAATCTCGCCAGCGGTATCTTCGTCCAGATTTCCTGATAGTTGCTCCACTGGGGCTCATCCGGGATAAACTGGAACGGCGTGATGTCAAACACTTCCGTATTGGTCTTGATCGAAGCAGACAGCATCCACAGGAACGGAACGACCATGACTGCCGTGATCAGGATCAACAGGGCGTAGATCAGCACTTTTCCGACCACTCTGTTTCGATGCATTGATGATTTCTTTGCCATCTCTTCTCTTCCTTTCCTATGAGTTTTCATACTTTGCATTGCCTCTGAACTGGATCAGCGTAATGATCAGTACGAGGACGAACAGCACCATCGCGATCGCGCTGGAATATCCGAGATCCCACTCAACGAACGCCTTCTGGTAAATGTAGTACACAAGAACCGTGGAGGACGTTCCCAGCCTTCCGTCTGCGCCGCCCGCGAGCATGATCGCGATATCGTAGACTTTGAAGCAGTTAATCGTCAGCATGACCACAACGAAGAATGTCGTGGGCCGAAGCTGCGGCCAGGTCACGTAGCGGAACTTCTGCCATGTGCCCGCGCCGTCCAGTGACGCTGCCTCATAGAGCTCTCCTGAGACTCCCTGAAGGCCTGCCAGGTAGATGACCATGTAATATCCCATGTACTTCCATACGCTGAAGAGGATCAGAGTCAGCAGGATCAGGTCTTTCCCGAACCAGTTCGGGAGCTCTTCCATATGGAACACATAGTAGAGGACCGCATTGATGGGGCCCTTGCTCGGATGGAAGATCATCGCCCACACTGCTGTGATCGCGACCAGGGAAGCAACGTACGGGAAGAATGCCACCGTACGGAAAAATCCCCTTGCCTTGATCTTCTGATTCAGGATGATCGCAAGGGCAAGCGATGCGATCATTGTCAGCGGCACCGTGCCAACACAGTAGATAATGGTGTTTTTAAGCGACGCCCAGAACATGGAGTCTCCGCTCAGTTCTTTGAAATTTTCCAGTCCCACGAACTGGATCGGGTTGTTGCCGTCCCACTTCAGGAAGCCCAGTGCAAACGCACATACAATGGGCACAAGTGTAAACACAGCGAAACCGATAAAGTTCGGAGCGATAAAAGAATACGCCACCAGTGCGCGTTTTTTATCACGGTTTTTTCTGCCTTTTTTTAATTCAACTGAATTATCCATACACTTTTGCGCTAAATTACGCGCTCTCCTTTCCTTTTTTCTAAGGGTCTGCCTTCCGGCGCGCAAGCCCCGCAGATGCGTCCGCTCCCTCAGACTTTTCCCCCGTTTCTGTAGATAATTATAGAAATTTCATTTTTTTTTTACCATGGACAGGGCTATGATTTCCTGTGATTTTCCGAAACCAGGGAATTCATCTTCCTGCGTTCATGTACTTTTCTAAGAAAAAATGTATTTTCCCGCACTATAATAAAACCGGCGGGGCATTATTATCCCGCCGGTCTTCTGTCGATCATTTTATTTTCCTGTTTTTCCTATCCTCTGCGCTTCTTCGCCGCCAGCACTGCCGCGATCCCGAGAAGGGACACTGCCATCATGCCCGCTGCCGCCGGAACTGCTCCTGCTGTATCCCCGGTCTTCACCGCGCGGTCAGCGCCTGAGCTGCCTGAACCCTGCGCATTGCCGGACGGTTTCCCTTCCTGCGCGCTTCCCTGGCTCTGTCCGTCTCCTGCAACCGGATCCTGCGGATCTTCTGCGGACGGATCGTCAGGATCTTCTGCGGACGGATCATCAGGATCTTCTGTCCCCGGGTTTTCCGGATCTTCGCCGCCGGTCTTCACTAGGCCATCATACGCTGCCTGCAGCGCTTCCTTCGCTTCGTCTACCTCTGCCTGGTCATCCTCAGACAGAGACACATCCGCGAGGATCGCGTTCGCCGACGCCAGTGCGGCGCGGAATACGCTTGCGCTCTCCTCTGTATATCCGCTCAGGTCTGTGTCAGACACCTGATCCATCAGATCCTGGAGCACGGACTTGTCTGCTTTCAGACGCAGGGCTCCCATTGCCTCCACAAGGGCATCCCATGCCGCATTGGTCTCTTCCTGCATGGCGTCGCCGTCCGCCATCACTGCCTCTGCCGCTTCCTTCGCAGACAGGAACTCCGCCTGCCCTGCTTCCACGTACTTATCGAGGTCGATCATGCCGGCCAGCTCCAGCGCCATCTCAAGGTCCGTCTTGTCCGCTGCCTTCATGCCCAGGGCGTGGATCGCGAACATCAGGTCCGCTGCTGCGTCGATGACTTCATCCCTTGTAGCGTTTTCATCCGCCATCACTGCCTCGCCCTTTGCGATCGCGTCTGCGAATAACTTCTGGACAGACTCTACAAGGCCGCTGACTGTCCCGTCCTCCACATAGCCTTTTGCTTCGTTGAGCCAGCGCTCAAGGAGCGTCTTGCTCACCGGCTCGGATGGCTCTTCCGAAGCCTGGCCTGCCACTGCGATAAAGCTTACCTGGATCGCCTGGTTCGTTCCCACTGACGGGGAAACCGCGACTGTGAGCTTTCCGTCTTCGCCGACTGTGATCTTCTCATAGGCCAGCGTATCATTTACATTGTTCAGGTACTGGTATCTCTCCTGTACCACATTATCATTGATCGCGATATCCGCATAGCGGGTGCCGTTGTGTGATCCATACCATCCGGACGGATCGAACATGCCTACATAGACATTGTACTCGCCCGGCTCCAGGTCAAACTGGTAAGTCAGTGTCTCGCCGCCTCCCATGTATCTCATGCTCTGGAACATATCTGCGTTCGTCGTGCGCAGCTGTCCCGCTGAGCCCACATAGCCGAATCCAAGCTCTTCACTGTATGCCTGGTCATGATTCTCCGCTGTATGTCTGAGCGTATCTGACGCTGCGTCCATGATCAGCGTATAATCGCTGCTCACCGGATCAGCGGACATATTTGCGAAATACACAAGATCCGCCGGCATTACGATAACCGGGACAGACACCGTCAGCTCTGTGCCAAGCACAGTTTCTCCGCCTTTTACGGTTCCTGTGACGGAAGTCTGGGCAAACGGCTCTGTGTCTTTCACCGCGGAGTCATCCCATGTCACTTCCATCTCTTTTGTCTCGCCGCCGGCTGTCAGGACGGTTACTTTCTCCGGGAGCCCTTCTGCTTTTCCGTCCGCTGTCATTGCCAGCATCTCCGGCAGATTGTCGTCCTGCACGGATACGAGCAGGGAATCGTCTCCCTCCAGCTGAGTCCCGAGCGTGTAGAGCGCATCGATATTGAGCGTTCCTGATTTTACAACTACTTTTACCGTATGTTTCGCGTTGTCCAGGCCGCTCAGCGTATAGGACGCGTAGCGGTTTGCGGACGCCGCCGTACTCACGTCAGAAGCATACGGCGTCTCCATGTCGTCCACATATACATCCAGGACGGATGCAGAGCCGTTGTTTCCGATAATGGAGAATCCGGTCCCCTCTACCGGGAACTCAAATGTAAATGCAGCGTTTGCCGCTGTGTTGATGGAATTGGTGCGGTACCATCTGTCCGCGCTTCCCGCCTGGGAGTTGCCGCTCTCGCTGGCGCTGCTTACCATCCAGTTCCCATCGTACTGTACGCTGTCGTCAGAACCGTCTGACATGCTTGTCGCATACGGGATCGTTCCCGGAATGGTTTTTACTTCCAGATTGTCAAAATATGTCTTTGTCCAGGATGAGCTCAGCTTCACGCGCCCTGCATCCATCGGAGAACTGTCTGTGTAAGAGCAGACTGTTGTCCCATTGATAAATGCAGTGATCTGGCTGTTCTGGGCTGCCAGGCTGACATGGTAAGCGCCGTCTGCCGCCTTTTTCACACTGCCGCTGTTCACCACAGCTCCCGCACGGTACAGCTCCCATTTCCCGCTTCCGTAGATGCGCAGCGTATAGCCGTCCTGGTTCCAGTTCATGCCGGTCTGTGTGCGGATGCCAAGCCCTGCCCATGCGCTGTCATTGTCTGCGGGCACAGTAATGTC
>DWUV01000170.1 GCA_019120595.1 Candidatus Mediterraneibacter tabaqchaliae
GCGATTAAACAGTGAGACTTTTATTGCATTACATAACAACGGTGTGCAATAGGAGTCTCATTTTTTATTTCACATCGGATGAAGAGGAGGATTACATGAAACATTATTTTCAAATGACCAGTGAGGAAACGCTTAAATCGGTCAATGGATCGACAGAGCCGCTCACAGAGGAACAGGTAAGGGCGAACCAGGAAAAGTACGGCCCGAATGAGCTGGTGGAAGGGAAGAAGAAGACGATCCTTCAGATCTTCCTGGAGCAGTATAAGGATTTCCTTGTGATTATCCTTATCATTGCGGCGATCGCTTCCGGATTTATGGGAGATATCGAAAGCGCGGCGGTTATCCTGATCGTGATCACGATGAACGCAATCCTTGGCACCGTGCAGACTGTGAAGGCAGAGCAGTCTCTTGCGAGCCTGAAGAAGCTCTCCGGCCCGGAGGCAAAAGTATTAAGGAATGGAAATGTGGTACAGATCCCGTCTTCAGAAGTGACGGTGGGAGATATCGTTATGCTGGATGCCGGCGACTATATCCCGGCAGACGGACGCCTGATCGAGTGCGCCAGCCTGAAGGTGGATGAGAGCGCGCTGACCGGGGAGAGCCTCGGCGTGGAGAAGAATATCGATGCGATCCAGGCGGATGAGGTCCCGCTGGGAGACAGGCTGAACATGGTCTATTCGGGCAGCTTTGTGACATACGGAAGAGGTTCTTTTGTTGTGACAGGCATCGGAATGGACACAGAGGTGGGCAAGATCGCAAGTCTCTTGAAGACGACATCAGAGAAGAGGACGCCTCTCCAGGTCAACTTAGATCAGTTCGGACAGAAGCTGTCGATCCTGATCCTGGTGTTCTGTGCGATCCTCTTCGGAGTGAGTATTTTCAGAGGAGACAATATCGGCGACGCATTCCTCTTTGCAGTGGCACTGGCGGTTGCGGCGATCCCGGAGGCGCTGAGTTCTATCGTTACGATCGTCCTTTCCTTCGGCACACAGAAGATGGCGAGGGAACATGCGATCATGAGAAAGCTCCAGGCAGTGGAAGGTCTGGGGAGCGTGTCTGTCATCTGTTCGGATAAGACGGGAACGCTGACGCAGAACAAGATGACTGTGGAAGATTATTATGTGGATGAGGACTGCATCAAGGCAGACGGCATTGATCTGAATGACCCGTCCCAGAGCAGGCTGCTCATCGGAAGTATGCTCTGCAACGATTCTAAGATCACAGACGGCGTGGAGATCGGCGATCCGACAGAGACAGCGCTGATCAACCTGGGAAGCCGCCTTGGGCTTGACCCGGAAGCTGTGAGGGCAAAATATCCCCGTGAGAGCGAGAACCCGTTCGACAGCGACCGCAAACTGATGTCCACAAAGCACACGATGGAAGGCGTCCCGACAATGATCGTGAAGGGCGCTGTGGACGTCCTTTTAGACAGGATGGACAAGATCCAGATCGGATCGGAGATCCGTCCGATGACCGCGCAGGACAGGAAGAATATCGAGGACCAGAACCAGGCATTCTCAAGACAGGGGCTCCGTGTCCTGGCATTTGCATACAAGGTAGTGTCAGATGAGCTGGAACTGACGCTTGACGATGAGTATGACCTGACATTCCTCGGGCTGATCGCGATGATGGATCCGCCGAGGGTTGAGTCAAAAGCTGCAGTTGAAGAGTGTAAGAGCGCAGGGATCCGGCCGATCATGATCACCGGAGACCACAAAGTGACTGCGGCGGCGATTGCGAAGAGGATCGGTATCCTGGAAGATGAATCCGAGGCCTGCGAGGGCGCTGTGATTGATAAGATGTCAGACGAAGAGCTGAAAGATTTCGTGGAAGGGATTTCTGTGTACGCGCGTGTTTCGCCGGAGCATAAGATCCGTATCGTCCGCGCATGGCAGGAAAAAGGCAATATCGTGTCCATGACCGGGGATGGCGTCAATGATGCCCCTGCGCTGAAGCAGGCGGATATCGGTGTCGCTATGGGGATCACAGGAAGCGAGGTCTCCAAGGACGCCGCGGCCATGGTCCTCACGGATGATAACTTTGCAACGATCGTGAAGGCAGTGGAGAACGGAAGGAATATCTACCGTAATATCAAGAGCTCCATCCAGTTCCTTCTGTCCGGAAACTTCGGCGCGATCCTGGCGGTCCTGTACGCGTCCATCATGGCGCTGCCGGTTCCGTTCGCACCGGTGCATCTGCTCTTTATCAACCTGCTGACAGACAGTCTCCCGGCGATCGCCCTGGGACTGGAGCCAGGATCAAAAGATGTGATGAAAGAGAAGCCAAGGCCGATGAATGAGTCCATCCTGACAAAGGATTTCCTGATCAAGATCGGTACAGAAGGACTCTCTATCGCGGTGACGACAATGATCGCATTCATGATCGGCTACCACGGCGAAAACGAACTGCTGGGAATGACGATGGCATTTGCGACACTTTGCTCTGCAAGGCTGTTCCACGGATTTAACTGTAAGTCCGACCGTCCGGTCGTATTTACAAAGAAAGTGGTCAACAATAAATGGCTCATCGGAGCGTTCCTGCTTGGCATCGTGCTGATCACAGGCGTTGTCATGATCCCGGGCCTGCACAATGTATTTAAAGTACAGACGCTTACGGTCGGACAGCTCTTTATCGTATACGGACTTGCGGCAGTCAATATCCCGATCATCCAGATCATGAAAGGGATCCGCCTGCTGTTTAAGAAGAACAGATAAGAATGATTTTTTACAGCGCCGGAAGACGGGGGGAGCGCGCTGCTCCTTTCGTGTGCCGGCGCTGATCTGATATGTATGGGAAATATGAGGGCGGTCGCACATGAATAAATGGAAATGAAAAAGGAGGATGCAGATGAAACAAGTACAGAAACCAAAAAAGCCGCTGATCTTTTATTATCTGATCGCGCTGGCAGTCCTGTTTCTGCTTAATTTCCTTCTCGTTCCGATGATCTCGGGAAGAAATGTGAAAGAAGTGGACTACGGAACGTTCCTCAATATGGTGGAGGAGCGCAAAGTCTCAACAGTGGAACTGGACGGGGACAGCATCTATTTTACGGATAAGGAAGCGTCTCCGAATTATTATGAAACTACGACATTTGAGAATCCGGACCTGGTCAACCGTCTGGATGATGCCGGATGTGAATTCGGCAGGGTAGCGCAGGAGCCGATGAACCCGATCCTGAGCGTTATTTTAAGCTGGGTCGTGCCGCTTCTGATCTTCTGGGGTCTGGGACAGCTCCTGGCAAAGCAGCTCATGAAGAAGATGGGCAGCGGAGGCGGAGGGAATCCGTTCATGCAGTTCGGGAAGAGCAATGCAAAAGTCTATGTGCAGTCCACCACAGGCATTACATTTAACGATGTGGCGGGCGAGGATGAGGCGAAAGAGCTCCTGACGGAGATCGTTGATTTTCTCCACAATCCGCAGAAATACCAGGAGATCGGGGCTGTGTGCCCGAAGGGAGCGCTGCTGGTGGGACCGCCGGGAACCGGCAAGACCCTTCTGGCAAAGGCAGTGGCTGGCGAGGCGCATGTGCCGTTCTTCTCGATCTCGGGATCAGAGTTCGTAGAGATGTTCGTCGGCATGGGTGCGTCCAAGGTGCGCGACCTCTTCAAGCAGGCAAACGAGAAAGCGCCGTGCATCGTCTTTATCGATGAGATCGATACGATCGGAAAGAAAAGAGACGGACAGGGATTTTCCGGGAATGACGAGCGTGAGCAGACGCTGAACCAGCTCCTGACGGAGATGGACGGCTTTGACGCCTCCAAGGGCGTGGTCATCCTTGCGGCGACCAATCGTCCGGACAGCCTGGACCCGGCGCTCCTGCGTCCGGGAAGATTTGACCGGAGGATCCCGGTAGAGCTTCCGGACTTGAAGGGCAGGGAAGAGATCCTGAAAGTCCATGCCCGCAAGGTGCGCTTAAGCGACAATGTGGACTTTAATGCCATCGCAAGGGCGGCTTCCGGCGCTTCCGGCGCGGAGCTGGCCAATATGGTAAATGAGGCGGCCCTCAGGGCGGTGAGAGAGAACCGGAAGTTCGTCACCCAGGCTGACCTGGAAGAAAGTATCGAGACAGTCATCGCAGGATACCAGAAGAAAAACCGCGTGCTCTCCAACAAAGAGAAGCTGATCGTGTCCTATCATGAGATCGGGCATGCGCTCGTGGCGGCACTCCAGACCAATTCCGCGCCTGTGACAAAGATCACGATCATCCCGCGTACGTCGGGGGCTCTGGGATACACTATGCAGGTGGAAGAGGATGAGAAGAACCTGATGTCCAAAGAAGAGCTGGAGAATAAGGTGGCCACACTGACAGGCGGACGGTGCGCGGAGGAGCTGATCTTCCATTCGATCACCACAGGGGCGTCTAATGATATCGAGCAGGCGACAAAGCTGTCCCGTGCGATGATCACGCGCTACGGCATGAGTGATAAGTTCGGCATGGTGGCTCTGGAGACACAGTCCAACCCGTACCTGGGCGGAGACAGCAGTCTGAGCTGTTCCCCGGAGACTGCGGCGGAGATCGACGACATGGTGGTGGATACTGTGAAGAGGTCTTACGACAAGGCAATGCAGCTGCTGAAGGATAATATCGGCAAGCTGCATGAGCTGGCAAAATATCTCTATGAGAAAGAGACCATCACCGGCGAAGAATTTATGAATATATTGAGCCGGAAGGCGTATATTGAGACAGATAACGGCCGGGAGACAGAAGCGTGAGCAGAAGCGTGACCGGCTGAGGGATACAGAAAGAAAAAGGGGTTTTGACAGAAATGGCAGGAAGAACGAAGAGGACAGCAGAGAGGGAGACGAGAAGGGACAGGCGGATACCGACGACCAGGTATGAGCCGGACTACCGGGAGGGACTGACCAGCCGTCAGGTGCAGGAACACCGCCTGCACGGCTGGGTCAACCGCGCGGTGGAACCTCCTTCCAAGACGACGAAGGAGATCATCCATGAAAATGTATTTACATATTTTAACCTGATCTTTGCCGTGCTGGCGGTGCTGCTCTGCCTGGTCGGCTCCTTCCGGGATCTGACATTCCTGCCGGTCATTATTGCCAATACCATGATCGGTATCATACAGGAAATCCGCGCAAAGCAGGTGCTTGACAAGCTGACAATGCTGAATGCGCCCCGGGCGGCTGTAGTGCGTGACGGGAAGCGGTCTGTGATCGATGCGGAAGAACTGGTGCTGGATGACATCGTGATCTTTAAGGCAGGAAATCAGGTCTGTGCGGACGCCGTCGTCTCAGCAGGGGAGGTGCAGGTCAATGAGTCCCTGCTCACGGGAGAGGCGGACGAGATCACAAAGCGCAGAGGAGACAAGCTGATGTCCGGGAGCTTTATCGTCTCCGGGCAGTGCCACGCAAGGCTGGACAAGGTGGGAGAAGATTCCTATATCTCCAGGCTGACGCTCCAGGCGAAGGAAATGCAGGAGGGCGAGCAGTCCGAGATGATCCGTTCTCTGGACAAACTGGTAAAATGTGTGGGCGTGGCGATCATTCCCATCGGGCTTGTACTGTTCTCCCAGGCGTTCTTTATCCAGCACGACGGCTTCCGGGACAGCGTGACATCCATGATCGCAGCAGTGATCGGTATGATCCCGGAGGGGCTTTATCTCCTGGCGAGTGTGGCTCTCGCGGTGAGCGCGGTCCGGCTGGCGCAGAAAAAAGTGCTCCTGCATGATATGAAGTGCATCGAAACCCTGGCCCGCGTGGATGTGCTCTGCGTGGACAAGACCGGGACGATCACAGAGAATACGATGAAGGTCCAGGCAGTGTCTGAGACGGAAGAGTATGATGCAGAGAACATGGAGCCGCTGCGGGTGCTGATCGGGGATTTTGCGGCTGCCATGACGAAGGATAATATCACCATGGCAGCGGTGAAAGAGTATTTCACAGAGAATTCAGGGCGGACGGCACTCTCGAAGACCGGATTTTCCTCTGCCACAAAATACAGCAGCGTGACATTTTCGGATGGGGCCTATGTGCTGGGAGCGCCGGAGTTCGTTCTGAAAGAGAAGTACGGAGAATATGCGGAAGAGATCACAGAACATGCATCCACAGGGGCACGTGTCCTGGCATTCGGGACTTATGACGGAGAGATCGACGGGAAACCGCTGGACCATGCTATTGTGCCTCTGGGATTTGTGATGCTGGCAAACCCGATCCGCGAGGCTGCGCAGGAGACTTTCGAATACTTTGCGGAGCAGGGAGTGGAAGTGAAGGTCATCTCAGGGGATAACCCGGTGACCGTGTCAAATGTAGCGAAGCAGGCGGGAATAGAAAATGCAGACAAATATGTGGATGCCTCTGAGCTGGAGACAGAGGAAGAATTGAGGGAGGCTGTATTGAAAAACACGGTGTTCGGGCGTGTTACTCCGAACCAGAAGAGAAAATTCGTGCGCATCCTCAAGGACGCAGGACATACGGTGGCAATGACCGGGGACGGCGTCAACGATGTGCTGGCGCTCAAAGACGCGGACTGCAGTATCGCCATGGCATCTGGGAGCGAGGCGGCAGCCCAGGCGTCCCAGCTTGTGCTGCTGGAGTCTGATTTCTCCTGTATGCCACAGGTCGTGCTGGAAGGGAGAAGGGTAGTCAACAATATCCAGCGCTCGGCAAGCCTGTTTCTCGTGAAGAATATCTTTTCCTTCCTGCTGAGCCTGATCTCTCTGGTATTTATGTTCACCTATCCGCTGGAACCGTCGCAGATCTCGCTGATCAGCATGTTTACCATCGGCGTCCCGGCGTTCTTCCTGGCCCTGGAGCCGAATAAGAATATCATCAAAGGACATTTCCTTACGAATGTATTCCTGAAAGCGCTCCCGGCAGCGGTGACAGACGCGTTGGCAGTGGGCGCTCTGGTCGTCTTCGGGCGTACCTTCGGCGTGGACTCAACGGACATCTCCACCGCGGCGACCATGCTGCTGGCGATCGTAGGATTTATGATCCTGTATAAGATCAGCGCTCCGATGAATAAGATCCGTGTGGGGATCCTGGCCGGATGTATCGCGGGACTTCTGTTCTGCAGCATCTTCCTGAAAGATCTGTTCGCGATCACTGGCATGACCATGGAATGTGTGATGCTGTTTGTTGTGTTTGCCATTGCCACAGAGCCGGTACTGCGGTATCTGACCGTGCTGGTGGAGAAGATGAGATTTTATTATCTGAAGCTCCGTGGAAGAAATACAGAAGAGTAAGACCGGATAATAGCAGGGCTAAAAAGCACTGTAATAGAAAAAAACGCCTTGACAGGTCTCTGCTGGGACTGTCAGGCGTGCGGGATAAAGGAGTTTATTTGAGATGAGTATATTAAATGTGGAACACTTGTCACATGGTTTTGGGGACCGGGCAATCTTTGAAGATGTGTCTTTCCGTCTGTTGAGAGGCGAGCATATCGGTCTGGTGGGCGCAAACGGCGAGGGAAAATCAACCTTTTTTAAGATCGTGACCGGAAAGACAGAGCCTGACGCGGGAAAGATCGAGTGGGCGAAGAATGTCCGTGTCGGATACCTGGATCAGCACGCAGTGCTGGAAAAAGGGATGACAGTGCGGGACGCGCTGAAATCAGCGTTCTCCTGGCTGTTTGAGCTGGAGGAGAAGATGAACGGGATCTGCGACCGGCTGGGAGATGCGGATCCGGATGAGATGGAGACCATGATGGAAGAGCTCGGGACGATCCAGGATACCCTGACCATGCATGATTTCTATGTGATCGACGCAAAGGTGGAAGAGGTCGCCCGGGCGCTGGGGCTTCTGGACCTGGGGCTGGACCGGGATGTGACGGACTTAAGCGGCGGGCAGCGCACCCGCATCCTTCTCGGGAAGCTGCTCCTGGAGAAGCCGGATATCCTTCTTCTGGACGAGCCTACGAATTACCTGGATGAAGAGCATATCAGCTGGCTGAAGCGGTATCTGACAGAGTACGAGAACGCGTTTGTCCTGATCTCTCATGATATCCCATTCTTAAATGATGTGGTGAATATCATCTATCATATGGAGAACCAGAGACTGGACCGATATGTTGGGAATTACGATGATTTCCAGAGAGTGTATGAGGTGAAGAAGGCACAGCTCGAGGCAGCGTACAAAAGACAGCAGCAGGAGATCAGCCAGCTTAAAGATTTTGTGGCAAGGAATAAGGCGCGTGTCTCCACGAGGAATATGGCGATGTCCAGGCAGAAGAAGCTGGACAAGATGGATGTGATCGAGCTTGCGGCAGAGCGTCCGAAACCGGAATTTCACTTTAAGATGGGGCAGACGCCGGGGAAATATATCTTTGAGACAAAGGATTTTGTGATCGGTTATGACGAGCCTTTGTCAAGCCCGCTGAACCTGTCGCTGGAGCGGGGGCAGAAGATCGCCCTGACCGGAGCAAACGGGATCGGAAAGACCACGCTCATCCGCAGCATCCTGGGACTTGTGAAGCCGTTGAAAGGGACCTGCGAGCTGGGGCAGAATATTTCTGTGGGATATTTTGAGCAGGAAGGGGACGGAAAGAACACATCCACCTGTATCGAGGAGATCTGGAATGAGTTCCCGTCGTTTACGCAGTATGAAGTCCGATCCGCCCTGGCAAAATGCGGGCTCACCACCAAGCACATCGAGAGCCAGGTGCGGGTCTTAAGCGGCGGGGAGCAGGCAAAGGTGCGCCTGTGCAAGCTGATCAATAAGGAGACCAATGTACTTATACTGGACGAGCCCACGAACCACCTGGACACAGACGCAAAGGAAGCGCTGAAGCAGGCGCTTGATGAGTACCGGGGGACTTTGCTCCTTATCTGCCATGAGCCGGAATTTTACCGGGATATCGTGCATGAGGTATGGGACTGCTCCAAGTGGACGACACGGACTGTATAGTGCCTAAATGGACGATACGGACGGCATAGTATCCAAATGGACGATACGGACGGTACAGTGTCAGGCGGCGTCAGGCAGAAGGCGGAAGTAAGAGAGAGTCAGGGCAGGAGCAGGGAGAAAAGATCCTCCAGCCCGAAGCGCTCCTCATCGGCAAGCAGCTCTTCCATGAGAAATTTATTTTTGTCGGAATGCTCCACTTCCCGGGCGTACCGCCATGCCGTGCGCAGGAGGGTTTCCCCTGTGATATCCGGGTTTCGGATCCATTCCGCGCGCACGAGCTCCCGGATGAGGATCGTGCCTGCGAATGAAAATTTCATTTTCCCGTAGGCATCCGCATTGTATACTGCGCCGCAGAAATAGGTAAATACAAAATAGACTAAAAGCTGCTCTGCCGTCTGTTCGGTAAACAGTTCGGAAAAAGAACGTTCCTCCTTCGTCTGGAAGGCAGGGGCGTTTTTAGCGTCCTGCGCGCTTCGGTAAGGTAAGGCTTCCAGTCATCCCGGAGCACCTCCAGGCGGTCAAGGATAGAAAAGAGGGCGGCCTCTGCCGCACGTCTCCTTTCTGCATGGCCTTCCCCGTGCTCCAGAGATGAGAGACGGGATCCGAACCAGGTCCACATGCCGGGAGAAGAATATCTGTCAAACAGGCTGTCCGCTTCGCAGAGCGCGTTTTTGTCGATCCGCTGCTGGAGGTCATGGGAGAGGGCGAGAGCTGCCGCTGCACGGATACGGAAAGG
>DWUV01000018.1 GCA_019120595.1 Candidatus Mediterraneibacter tabaqchaliae
CTCTTCTGATCCCTGGTTTTAGCGTGTTCCCTGATTTCGTAGTTTTTCCTGCCTCATGGAGCGGAGCCGATGCCAGCCATATCCCCGCGCTGAATACGTCCTCGACATCCGCGCTTCACTGTTTTCGTCCGATTTACTCAATCACAGTCTCCCCGACAAATACAGATTTTACCGTGTATATTTTTCCAGTGTTTCCCGCACTGCTCCTTTTCCTTTGACCATCTCCGCGAAGTACTGGCACACCAGGTCTGCGAGCCCTGCTTCAGCCAGGTCGACTCCGAAGATTTCTTTCTTTGCCAGCAGCGGCTTCAGGAGTTCTTCCGCCCGGGCTGCATCTGTGCCGTCTCCGAGGCGGATGGAAGCTGTGTAAGGGCATACGGTTTCCAGGAGCGGATCCGGGCTCAGTTCAAAGTGATTTCCGTTGTCATCTACTGCCATGAGATAGCGGATCCATCCGGCATAGACGAGGGGGATACATTTCAGGTCAGATACATCCAGGTTGTCTGAGCGCAGGTATGCTTTGACAGTCTCTCCGAACCGGATCGGCAGTTTCTGGGAGGTGTCCGTGGCGATGCGCTGCGGGGTATCCGGCATGAATGGATTCGGGATACGTACGTTTAATACGGTATCAATGAATTCCTTCGGGTCCAGGATGCCCGGGTCTACGACCACGGGAAGCCCTTCTTTGTAGCCGATCGTCTCCACCAGTTTTTTCAGGACCGGGTCTTTCATTTCTTTTGAGATCAGGTCGTATCCGAGCAGGCAGCCGAAGACAGCGAGCGCGGTGTGGAGCGGGTTCAGGCAGGTGCATACTTTCATTTTTTCTACCTTGTCCACGGTTTCCCGGTCTGTGAAGATGAAGCCGCCTTTCTCCAGGGCGGGCCTTCCGTTGGGGAAGCTGTCCTCGATCACAAGGTACTGGCTTTCCTCTGCATTTACAAAAGGAGCCACATAGGTGTTTTTTGATGTGATCACAGGATCAAGGTTTTCCAGGCCGTCTTTTTTCAGCATTTCTTCCACAGAAGGATCCGGGCGGGGCGTGATCTTGTCGATCATTGTCCACGGGAATGACACTTTGGAAGGATCTTCCACATAGGCAAGGAATCCTTTTTCCGCTGTCCCGTTCTCTTCCCAGGCTTTTGCAAAAGCAGTGACCGCGGAGCGGAGTTTGTCTCCGTTGTGGGAGCAGTTATCCATGCTGACCATGGCGATCGGAGTGCCGCCTGACGCATATCTCGTATGGAGGAGAGAGACAACCTTTCCGATATAGCTGCCTGGTTTCTCAGGGCCGTTTTCCATATCTGCTGTCACATCCGCAAGGGGGAGCCCCCTGCCGTCTGTCAGGCTGTATCCCTTCTCTGTGATCGTGAATGTAGCCATCTGGAGGCTGCCGTTTGAGAAGATTTCCCTGAGGCGGCTGAACTGGACGGCGTCTTCCGAGTCAAGGATCAGAGATTCCACTACGCTTCCGACAATGGTCTTTTCGATATTTCCGTCAGCTTTGAGTGTGACGAGAAGGCTTAAGTCATCGTGAGGATGGTTCATTTTTTCGATGATTTCGTAGTCGTACCCTTCCGCCGCGATCAGCCCTCGGTCCAGGTCTCCGCTGTCCAGGAGGTCCTGGACGACGTTTGCCTGAAATGCGCGGAAGATATTTCCGGCACCAAAATGAATCCAAAATGGATTCTTTTTTGTTTCTTCCGCAACTTTTGTACGGTCAAAGCCGGGGAGGCGGTACCCTGCGGATTCCCATTTTTCACGGTCTTTCAGACCATTTTCATTTAACTGCATCTTGTTTTCCTGCCTTTCTTATTTACTTCTGGCTTTTTTCGATGGCTTCCCAGAGCCCATTGAGGTAAGCGGCGCCGAGCGCCCGGTCGTAGAGCCCGTATCCCGGCATGGCGACCTCTCCCCAGATCATACGTCCGTGGTCAGGGCGGATCGGCCCGTCAAATCCGATATCATACAGCGCCTTCATGATCTCGTGCATATCAAAGGAGCCGTCGGAGGAAAGATGGGCAGCTTCCTCAAAGTTTGTGGGGGAGTTGAATTTCAGGTTGCGCACATGCGCGAAATGGATCCTTCCCTTCAGGGAGCGGATCATATCCGGCAGGTCGTTTTCCAGGTTCGTGCCGTAGGATCCGGAGCAGAAGGTGACACCGTTGTGCGGGTCATCGACCATTTTCATCATCCGCAGGATGTTTTCTTTATTGATGATGATGCGCGGAAGCCCGAATACGCTCCACGCCGGATCGTCCGGATGGATCGCCATATAGATGTCGTATTCATTACAGACGGGCATGATCCGTTCGAGGAAATATTTCAGGTTGGCAAAGAGCTTTTCATCATCGATATCTTTGTACATCTCAAAGAGCTCTTTTACATGCGCCATGCGCTCCGGCTCCCAGCCCGGCATCACGGTGCCGTTCATCTCGCCGGAGATAGAGTCAAACATTTTCTCAGGGTCAAGGGCATCCACTGCCTCCTGCGTGTAGGCGAGGACCGTGGAACCGTCGGGGCGCTTCCTTGCCAGCTCAGTCCTTGTCCAGTCAAAGACCGGCATGAAATTGTAGCAGACAAGGTGGATGTCTTCTTCGCCCAGGTTTCGGAGCGTCTCGATATAATTATCAATATACCGGTCCCGGTCAGCGGAGCCTGTTTTTATGGCGTCATGTACGTTTACGCTCTCGATCCCCGATATATGGAGCCCTGCCGCTGCCACTTCATCCTTCATGGCGCGGATGCGCTCCCTGCTCCACACCTCGCCGGGCGCTGTGTCGTAGAGAGTGGTGATCACGCCGGTGACGCCGGGGATCTGCCTGATCTGCTGCAAAGTAACTGTGTCAAATTTTGAACCGTACCATCTGAGTGTCATTTCCATTTTTGTATATCTCCTTTCAGGAACTTGGATTTGTGAGATGTCCGTCTGTATGATCCGCAGGCGGAAGCCCTTTTTCTGAGATATATTTTATAAAAAGTGGGCTTTGGGAAACAATTGCACAGATTGTTGTATATATTGCAAAAATTGCTCATAACACGGTTGCGCAGAGCGGGAGAAAAGGTTATATTGTACTTTAGAAAAGAAAGGGATGACCAATGAAGAAAAACCTTCAGACAAGATTCAGCACAAGGCAATACATGCTCTCCCGTGATTTTGAGATTTACTATTATAAGGATAGTGCTCTGTCAGGCGTGGACAGCCACTCGCATGATTATTATGAGTTTTATTTCTTTCTGGAAGGGGATGTGTCCATCGAGATCGCGGGAAGGGTATTCCCGCTCCGGTACGGGGATGTCATACTGATACCGCCGGGAACGCCGCACAGGCCTCATATCCGCGACAGTAAGACTCCTTACCGCCGTTTTGTATTCTGGGTGACCGGAGAGTATTTAAACCAGATGATGGAGACCTCCGTGGCTTACGGATACCTGATGCAGTATGTCCGGACAAAAGGAGAATATATCTTTCACAATGACCGGGTCGGGTTCAATGAGATACAGACAAAGGTATTCCGCCTGATCGAAGAGACAAGGGGGAACCGATTTGGGAAGGACGCCAGGATCCCGCTGTGTGTCAGCGACCTGATCCTGCACCTGAACCGCATCGTCTATGAGCAGAAACACGAGAAGCATCCCCAGGCTGAGCAGGCGCTCTATGAGAGCCTGACAGACTATATCGGGGAACATCTGGACGA
>DWUV01000171.1 GCA_019120595.1 Candidatus Mediterraneibacter tabaqchaliae
TCGGACCGCTTCCTCAGCCTGGGCGGTCATTGTCATCTTTGTCCCCATTCCGATCCCCACGAGAGAGACCTTCTGTCTTTTTTCACACATCTTTATATCCTCTCGGCGTGACCATGCGCCCGTTTAACTCCATGGTCTTTGAATTCCCGATAAAAACTGTGGAAAACATGTCCACCTTCGTATCTTTTAACTGCTCCAGTGTCAGGATCCGGCAGGACTCGCCGTCCCGCCCGATATTGCGGGCGATGCCGCACACGGTCTTCGGGTCTCTTGACTCCAGGATCATGCCGCACGCCTTCTCCAGATAATCCGATCGCTTCCTGCTGGACGGATTGTACAGACAGATGACAAAATCCGCCTCCGCCGCCGCGCGCAGCCTCTTCTCGATAGTCTCCCAGGGCGTCAGCAGGTCGCTTAAGCTGATCACCGCGAAATCATGCATCAGAGGCGCTCCCAGGATCGCCGCCCCGCCGGACGCCGCTGTGATCCCGGGCACGATCTCGATCTCCACCTGGGGATAGTCCTTCCCGATCTCGCAGATCAGCCCGGCCATGCCGTAGACGCCTGCGTCCCCGCTGCACACCATTGCCACGTCCTGTCCTTTTTCCGCCGCTTCAAAAGCCATGCGGCACCGGTCCGCCTCCCTGCGCATGGGAGTGCTTAAGTACTGCTTATCCGGGAACTGATCCCGGATCAGGTCAATATACACCGTATATCCGATGATGACCGGGCAGTGCTCCAGCACGTCCCTGGCGCGGATCGTCATCTGGTCTTTTGCCCCCGGCCCCAGCCCGGTCACATAAATCTTGCTCATTGCTGTCCTTCCTTTCTCTGATCCCCGTCCGGGGCTGCCGACGCCTGGCGGAACTCTGTCGTAAAAGCAGGATCATAGAGCTTCGAGCGCTCATACTCTCCTTCCAGGATCCGCCCCACCACGATCAGAGCGGTCTTTGTCACGCCTTCCTTCCGGGCAGTCTCCTCAAGCGTCTCCACCGTACACCGCAGCACCTTCTCCTCAGGCCAGGTTGCCTTGTACACAATGGCAGCCGGAGTGTCCGCCGGATAACCTCCCCGGATCAGTTCCGCCGAAAGTTCTTTTAACATTCCGGTGCTTAAGAAGACTACCATGGTCGCCTGATGTGCGGCGAAAGATGCGATGGACTCCTTCTCCGGCACCGGGGTGCGGCCTGCCATCCTGGTGATCACCACAGACTGGGAGATCCCGGGAAGCGTATACTCCGCGCCCAGCGCTGCCGCCGCGCCGCAAAAGGAGCTCACACCCGGGCAGACTTCATACGGGATCCCCTGTGCTTCCAGCGCATCCATCTGCTCCCGGATGGCTCCGTAGAGACAGGGGTCCCCGGTATGCAGACGGACGACCCGCATTCCCTCCTGTTCTCCTGCCGTCATCACGTCCAGCACTTCCTCCAGAGTCATCTTTGCGCTGTTGTACACCCGGCAGTCTTCCCTGCAAAGAGAGAGAAGTCCCGGGTTCACCAGCGATCCCGCGTACACAACGATATCCGCGTCCTGTAAAAGCCGCTGCCCCCGCACAGTGATCAGATCCTCCGCCCCGGGACCCGCGCCCACAAATGTGATCATCTCTTCTCTCCTCCTTTTCCCTCTTTCACGATAAGCAGCGAGTAATACCCCGCCTGCTCCGGGATCTCTTCCGCACTGTTGGATATCTGCTCGTCTTCCATGCCGCAGTTCTGGACCATCTTTGCGTCCATCTTTCTCTCCACAAGGATCTTCTTTACCTCCGGCATCTTCCTCCCCGCTTTCATAAGGATCTTCGTCCCCGGGAGATGCAGGCTTTCCTCGATCCCGTAGGAAGCGGGCAGGATATGGATCTCCTCCCGGTTCTCCGCCAGAGGCATGTCGAGCCGCGCCGCCGCCGCGCAGAACGACGGGATCCCCGGCACGAGCGCCGTGGGATACCCTGCCCGCGCAAGCCTTTTATGCACATACATACAGGTAGAATATACGGTCGGGTCCCCCAGGGTCAGGAAGACGATATCCCTTCCCTCATCTAAGAGCTCTGCCGCTGCCGAGGCGTCCCTGTCATGGATCTCTTTCAGGACTGCCTTGTCCTTGATCATCGGCATGGGAAGGAAAAGCTTTGGCTTTGACGCAAGTTCAGGGACCGCCCGGAGTGCGATCTGGTATGCGGCACATTTTTCCAGATAAGCCGCGCAGGAGCAGTCAGATGATAAACGCTCAGCCTCCTCACAGACCGGACCTGCCAGTCCCGGATCCGATACCGGCACTGCCGCCACATGGCACTCCCGGATCAATCTTACCGCTTTTAATGTCAGCAGTTCCGGATCTCCCGGTCCCACTCCGATTCCTGTAAATGTTCCACGCATGATTTCCATTCCTTTCCTGTGTGATCCTGTCACATTCTTCACTGTATCTGCTTCTTTTAATGCTTTTTACGTTTCACGCTTCCGGGCGCGTTTTCTGCCGCGTTTCTGAGCACGCTTTCTGTCTCGTTTCTGAGCGCCCGCGGCGGATCTGTTCCAGCAGTACATCTGCCTCTTCCGTCTTTCCCAGGATCCCGTCTTCTGTCGAGAACATGACCGCTCCCACAGACAGGTTTTCCCCGGCGCGCCTTCTGAGCGCTTCACGGATCCGCTCCGTCACTGTGCCCATGACCGGTACGAGGAGTTCTCTCTCTTTTAAGATCCGGATCGCCTCTGTGGTATTGATGCATCCCATGATCCGCGTCACGGTATCCCGGTCCGCCCCTGCCATCGCCGCGTGGGATGCCAGCACTTCCATCCGGCAGTCCGCCTGCCGGGAGTGGGTATTCATCACCCCTGCCGCCAGCTTCACCAGTTTTCCCACATGCCCGACCAGCAGGATCCCCTTCATGTCCAGCATTGCGGCGTCATCTATGGCCTCTCCGATGTAATTGCTGCATTTCACTGCCAGGGACAGGTCCATCCCCATCTTCTCTTTAAGGAAATCGCTCCCATAATTTCCCGGAGTCACGATACAGCAGTCGTGCCCGTTCCCCTTTAACACCCGCATTTCCAGACAGATCGTATCTGTCAGCGCCTTCTCGCTCATGGGCTCCACGATCCCTGTGGTCCCCAGGATGGACAGACCTCCCAGGATCCCAAGCCTCGGGTTAAACGTCTTTTCCGCGACCCGCTCCCCGCCGGGAATGGTGAGCGTCACATGGACGCCCCCGCTGTATCCGTACTTTTCGCAGATCTCCCGGACCGCTTCCCGGATCATCTGTCTGGGGATCTTATTTACCGCGGCTTCTCCCACCGGCTGCTCCAGCCCCGGGCGGGTGACGCGTCCTACTCCCTCGCCGCCGCTGATGCGGATCCTGTCTTCCTGTTCTAATCCTGTGAGCGCCAAAAGCGGGGCTTCCGGCTCCTCTTTCTTTACTTCCGCGCAGATGAGCAGCCCGTCCGTCACATCCGGGTCATCCCCACTGTACTTCCTCACCCCGCAGCGCACAGATCCGGGACCCCGGCGGATCTCCTCCACGTCGAGATACAGCTCGATCCCCTTCGGGGTCATGAGGCGCACCTGCCGGACCTCATCTCCGGAAAGGAGCATCTGCGCCCCCGCCTTTGCCGCTGCCGCTGCGCAGCTCCCGGTCGTGAACCCCAGCCTCAGCCCGGAACGTGTCCTCCCGATTTCATATTCTTTACGCCCGCCGGGCGTCCTGCCCTCATCTTCCGCTGTTTCTTTTCCCATGCTCTCACCCCGCTGTCCATGGATCTTTCTCACTGTCTTTGAACCTTTTACTGTCTGTAGATTTTCTTCGCTGTCCGGGAGCTTTTCTGCTGTCCTATGCAAGCGCTTCCCGGATATGTTCCTCAAAGATCCTGCGGATCCCTTTCAGTTCTCCCAGACCTTTCAGGATCACGCGCACTTCATACCCTGCATTCTCCATCTCGCTCTTCCAGGAGTCTTCCTCGCCCGCCATGTCATTTTTCGCATGGTCTCCGGCGACCATCATAAAGGGCATGAGGGCCACCTTCCGCGCGCCGCAGATCCTGAGCTTTGTCATCACATTGCTCAGGTCCGGGAAATTTTCCACTGTCCCCACAAGCACCCGGCTGTACCCCAGCGCGTGGAAGGTATACTCCAGCATGGGATATGCCGCATTGGCGTGGTGGTCCGTCCCGTGCCCCATCAGGGCAAGGACTTCATCTGACGCCAGCTCTGTCTCAGCCATCACCGCGTGCGCTGCTTTTTTGTAGTCGTCCGCACTGCTCAGGAGAGGTTTTCCCACGCGGATCCATTCAAAACGTGCTTCCAGCTTTTTGATCTCATCCAGCATCCGGTCATTTTCGATCCCGTTGATGATGTGAGTGGGCTGGATGACCACGCGCCGGATCCCGTCTGCTGCCATCCTCTCCAGCGCCTCTTCCACTGTATCGATTGCAATGCCTTCTTCCTTTTTCAGTTTCCGGAGGATCATCCGGCTCGTAAACGCGCGGTAAACTTTATATTCCGGGAATGCTTCCGCGATCCCTTCTTCCATTGCCTGTATGGTCTTTTCCATGGTATCCAGATGGCTGGTCCCAAAACTGACCACAAGAATCCCTTTCTTCATCCTGATATCCTCCTCTCCAGATCTTCTATCGTCTTCGGCGGCTCTCCCGCCGGATCAATTACGCCCTTCTGTACCAGCCGCCGGTACAGGCGCATCACCGCAGGCTGTTCCAGATTTGCCTGTTCCATGGCTTCTGCATCCCCGCAGACTTCCCGGGGCGTCCCCTGCCGGAGTACCCTTCCTTCATGAAGGAGCACGATCTCATCCGCCCACGCAAAGGCATAGTCCACATCGTGGGTGGCCATGAGTATGGTCATCCCGCTCTCTGAGAGCTGTCCGATGATGGAACGCACCAGTTTTCGGTGTTTCGGGTCCAGGGACGATGCCGGCTCATCCAGGATCAGTACCTCCGGGTGCATGACAAGGATGTCCGCAATAGACACCAGCTTCTTCTGGCCGCCGCTCAGGGCATGCGCCGGACGGTCCCGAAATGGAGTGATCCCCAGCTTTTCGATCACTTTTTCCACCTCTTTCCTGGCGCTCTCCTCGTCCACCCCAAGGTTCAGGATCCCAAAGGAGATCTCCTGAAATACACTTGCCGAAAAGAGCTGGTCATCCGGCTCCTGGAATACGATCCCCACCTTCCGTCTCACATCCAGAAGACCTTTTCTCGTATATTCCACCGGGCTTCCGCTGATCCGCAGCCTTCCTTCCTGGGGTTTCAAGATCCCGTTCATGCAGAGAAAGAGGGTGGATTTTCCCGATCCGTTGCCGCCCATGAAGGCGATCTTCCTTCCCTTTTTCAGTTTCAGGCTGACCTCGTCCAGCGCCTTTTTCTCATTTCCTTCATAAGTGTAAGAAATCTGTTCCGTCTCCACGGCCCAATTATTTTCTTCTTTTATTTTATCTGTCTTCATCTCACCCAGCTCCATATTGCCATCCCCAGCAGGACAGCCTCATATCCCGCGATGCAGAGGATCTCCTTCTTCTCCGCCGGACGCTCTTCCGAGAGGACCTTAAGTTCCCCGTCATAGCACCTCGCCTCCATGGCATCGTACAGAACTCCAGACCGCTTTAACGAACGGACGAGGAGCGCACTTCCCATCCCGCCGAAGGACCGCAGCTTTGTCCGGTAATCCCGGTTTCCCAGCCGTGAATCCTGGGAAACCGTGATCGCGGACGCGGTCTCCATCAGAAGGAAGATAAACCGGTAGATCAGCATCATCAACTCTATGACAAGCCCCGGGATATGCAGCTTTCTCAGCACGCCCAGGATATCTGTCATGACCGTGGTCAGCGACAGGAAATACAGGCAGGTCACCGCTGCAAACGCTTTGCAGCAGAGCCGGAGCGCCTCCAGTACAGAGGCAGTGCTCCCCGTAAGATACCATCCTCCCATCGGAAATGCGAAGGCATCCAGAGGGACTCTGGACAGGTTCACCACCAGCGCGATCGTACTCACCAGCAGAAATGCAGCCGGGATCAGGAGCATCTTTCCATACCGCGCAGGAGGGATCCCGCCTTTTGCCACAGTCAGCCAGGCATTTACCGAAAACACCACAGCCGCTGTCAGCGCAGACCGGCTGGCCACGCACAGGATCAGGGTCAGAACGGCATACGCGAACTTCTCCGACGCGTTGACATATCTGAGTTTTGACTGGTAACAAAGTTTATCGATAACGATCATTGCTTTCCTTTCCTGTCATCCGCCTTCTCCGGCGCGATCGCTTCCTCCCGTCCGGTGGCTTTCTGCCACTTCCTGCGCTCAGTAAAGCGTCCCATGAAAAACGCGATGATCCCCACTCCGATGCCGGTCTGGATACAGAAGATCAGGCTCTCCACCTCTCCCGGGAGTTCCCTGCCGAGAGCTGTCTCGAGGACCGGGGTGAACCATGGCGTATACTCCATCTCGATCTCTTCGACCACCACGCTGCCCGCGTCATCCGAGCCCCCGAACTCCGCATCCTTTAAGGCAAACAGGGGGATCGCCGCGATCAGCACTGCGATCACCAGAAGGATGATAACAGTCTTCGTATTTTTCGACATCTTATTCCGCCTCCTTTCCCTTCAGGAAGCCGATGTTCCTCAGCTCCGGCACGGCATAAGTCTCAAGCCCGATCGCGATCACCACCGTAAGGATCCCTTCGATCACCGCAAGAGGGAGCTGAGTCGGCGCGAACACGCCGAGGAATTTCACCGCGGACGCCGCTGTCCCTCCCACCTCTGACGGGTAGGCAAGCGCGAGCTGGACAGACGTGACGCAGTATGTAAAAATATCGCCCAGGAACGCTGCCAGAAATACGGAAACCCTGCGGTTCACATTCAGCTTCCCGCACAGCTTATAGATGCCGAACGCCGCAAGGGGTCCTGCCACTGCCATGGAAAATGTATTTGCCCCCAGCGTGGTCAGCCCTCCGTGCGCCAGCAGCACAGCCTGGAAGATCAGCACAATGATCCCCAGCACGCTGACAGCCGCCGGCCCGAATAATATTGCCCCAAGCCCTGTCCCCGTCATATGGGAGCAGCTCCCGGTGACGGACGGGATCTTCAGCGATGAGATCACAAAGATAAACGCCCCTGACATCGCGATCAGGGTCAGGTTCCTCCGATTTGCTTTTATTTTGTTTTTCAGGGAAATAAAGCCCGCGGCCAGAAACGGCAGGCAGATGATCCCCCACGCAACACAAAAGGCTGCGGGCAGGTATCCCTCCATGATGTGCATCGCGTTTACTGTGGGCGCGATGGCGAACAGCAAGGCAAACGCAACGGATGCCTTTAACAGAATTTTCTCTCGTTTTGTCATTTTCTCCTCTCCTTTTTTGCAGCTATTTCTGAAATATTTCCAGGCGCCGCAAAACAGGAAAGCAGTCTGCAGCATACACCCGGTCATATCCCCGTAACCTCCCAGACCCATTTAAAAGCGAATATTCTGGCTCAGGCATCAGCGCGTACACTCCGCCTTCCCACGGATCTCTCCGCAGTGGCCTCTGTCTCCGGGACAAACTGGAATGCCGCTCCGCCATTACAGCAACGGGTATTGCGCAGGATTCTCACCTGACTTCCTCGTACCTTTCAAATGTATGCCGGATCTGGATCTCTATGTGAAATGCCCCTGACCGGCGCCTCTCCGCCGCGGCGCATGACACACCATATAACACAATATGATCTTAATATTCGATCCCCTTTCTTGCCAGGATGCCCTGGTCAAAGGGATGCTTTACTTTTCGTATCTCTGATACATAGTCAGCCAGAGCTGTCAGCTCCGGTGCGGGATCTCTTCCGGTCAGGACCACTTCCAGCGCTTCCGGCTTCCCTTCCAGGAATCCGAGCGCGTCTTCCCTGCCGATCAGGCCGTAGCGGTATGCTGCCATAAACTCATCGATGACAAGCACCCGGAACTCTCCGCCAGCGATCCGCTCCTTAATGCGATCCCACAGTTCTCCGTACATCTGCCGGACCTCTTCTTTCTCTGCCTCTGTCAGAGTGTTGAAAAAGCCGTATGACCGCTCCAGATGGAGAACCTCGATTTCAGGCACGGAATCCAGGACTTTCAGCTCCCCGGAATCCTCGTTCTTAAGAAACCGGGCAAACAGGACCTTCATCCCGCAGCCCGCCGCGCGAACGGCAAGCCCAATGGCTGCTGTTGTCTTTCCTTTTCCGTCTCCGCAGTAAATGTGGATCATCCCCTGCTCCATGCCGTCCTCCCTTTCTGCCTGTCCGTACCGCCGGACCAGGCAGCAAGCCTGAATTTGCCGACGCTTCTCCTCCAACTGATTTTTTATTTTATCACAGGCTCTCCCTGCGCACAATCTATTCTGAGATTTTTACCTGTACTTTTTTGCCTACCTCGGCCCTAAAAATTTATCCCCATCCAAATGGATCATATGTTCCGGCATCTCAGCGATCCATACTTCGGTCTCCCATGCCAGCTTCTCCGAAAATTTTTTATAAGCCTTAAAATCCGGGAAAGCTGTTACGAAAATTTTCCCTGCTGTCACATCTTTTGTCATTTCTGTGATCTCAAGGATACGTTTCGGATCCATCGGACCTACCGAAGTCACCGATTCCACAAAATACAGCCAGTCCTTATCTTCACGATACAACACCACATCCGGCATCTTATCGTGAAGTGTAATTTCAAATCCCAATTTGGTCAGCTTCTCAACATTTTTCACCAGATCTTTTTCTATGGTATCACCCACATACAGACATTCTGAATCTGGCGCAAATCTCGGTGCAAATTCTTCAATAATTGCTTTCTGCAGCTCATTATGCTTCCCCGGTGAAAAACTGAAATCCTGTCCATTTATCTTAACAGGCATCATGATCATTTTCCTTTTAGAAGCATACGTTTCAACCAAACTCGGATGATAATGCTGAAATCTTCTCAAAGAAACCTCCCACTCCATTGTATCTCTAACTCTTAACAATTGAAACGTTTCTTTGGTCAGCCTGTACCGATAATTCGGACTATTTGTAGCCTTTCCATTATCTTCCACCAATGCTGCTGTACGGAAATGATGTAATGCCTGTTTTCTGAATGTTTCCCGGCTATTTTCAGCATATGTAGTTCCATAATAAGAATTTGCGAACTGGATAATATCATGTATACGGATCCATTCGTTTGTAGCCTCTTTCCACTGCATATCCGGCTTTATTCCAGCCATAGCCAATATCACATAGCAGCAAATATCAGCCTGCTGTGCTTTGGGCATCCCTATATGATCCAGAAAGTCTCTGGTTTCTTCAATTTTATCCACAGTATCCCTCCAAAATTAAATTACAATTATTTTCCGACAGGTCTTTACTCCTCATCAGCTTTCTTCCCATCTCCTGTATACATTCCAGATCCGGCACCGGCATAGCATTGATCTCTGTTGAATTCACCTGTGTTGAGCCGTTTAATATACGGTAATATTGGTCATACAGTGTGGAATTGAATAGGACGTACAAGCCATATACCAGACACTCCGACATTTCATAAAGTAATCCATCAATAAAATTGATTTTATTCTGTGTACTGATTTTCGAATACTGCGGATAGTTTTTCGCCAAATATACACCGCACTGCAGTCTCCGGTGTTCCTCCTTTGCCGTAAAACGCTTTACAAATAAGTAATTCCTGTTTTCCTGCATTAATCCCTTCTGATCTGTCACTACATATTCATGCTCTTTTTGAATTGGGAACTGTACTTTTCCCTGCTTTATATGCTGTGCATAAAACAAAGGAATTGCTCCTTCTTCTTCTGTATCTCGCAGGATATCCCGATTGCGGAAATCTACTGTCAAACCTGTTTTCATCTTTACGCCAATATCCGGCAGCGTTTTATCAAATTTATGAAGCTGCTCCAATACCTGAACTTCTTCCTCATTCGTCACCAGATATACGTAATGATCTTTGCCCGAGACCACCAAATCATATGGCACGGTCAGAGACATCAGATCACCAAAATCGTTATTAGACTTTGAAGATGTGATCGTAATACTTTGAGGAACTTTTTCCGTTTTCCGCACTTTAATAATCATTGTCTCCTGCAATACATCTTCTTTGTCAAATACCTTACTCCGACTAACAAATAAATGAATATGCTCAAGTTTCCCCTGCGTCAGAAAATATTCTCTGAATCGTCTAAAATAAGCGCCTGAAGTCCATGAACGTGGAATGATATACACCATTTGCCCTGCATCACGCAGGTTGAAAAGTCCCATAGAGGCAAATATAAAATAAAGATTCGGCGCTCCATAGCAGACTCCCGGCATGGCTATAGCCTCTGGTGCGCTTTTGGGGATCTTCATATATGGCGGATTCCCAATAACAAAGTCATATTTCTCAGGATTTGGATTTCCTCCGATCGTATAGTTAAAATCTAAATACTGACTTAAAATATAATTTTCCCGTATAATAAAAAAGGATACTTTCTTTGCAGAGTTCTCCTGACAATATCTAAGATTGTCTTCTAACAGCTGCAAAACATTTTCATCATTCTCATAGCAGGTTACCTCTATTTCTTCTACAAAAGGCAGACTTTCCACTCGTTCTAAAAAAGCGCATGCTAAAATGCCGGAGCCAGCTCCGGCATCCAGTACACTGATCCTTGTCATATCAGGAGTAATATCATATAGACTTGCCATAAAACGAGCTGTTTCCATACTTGTAAAAAACTGCCCGTATTTTTTACGCTCTTTTTTTGGCATTGTATCAATATAACCATTTGTCGATTCTATAACTTTATCCAGCATGATTTCACCTGCTTTGTATATATCTGTGGCTTGATTATACTATATGTGGTGTTCTTTTTCAATCACCATTTTAGAACAGATGTTCTTTTTGATCAATCAATTTTTCATATCCCCCAACTGTTCCAGCAGAATCTCTTTCGTCCTCTCCAGGCTCTCTCCTGCCTCCCGCGGCCTTCCGATGACCACGGGCACAGCTCCCGCCTGCCGGGCCGCTTCCAGCTTTTCCTCAAAACCTCCTGCCTTTCCCGATTCCTTTGTGACGAAATACGCCGCGTCCGCATACCGGAGCAGGGCCAGGTTCATTTCCCGGGAAAAGGGTCCCTGCATGGCGATCAGATGCCTTCCCTGAAAGCCCAGTTTTGCGCTCTCTTCCACTGCTTCCGGCGTGGAAAGCACTCTGGCGAAACACCGGTCCTGGTAACCATCGATCTCTGTATACAGCCAGAGCTCTTTGCTCCCGGTAGCGATCAGGATATTGCCCTGCGTAGTTTTCAGATAGTCCACTGCCTGCCTGACAGAATCCACCACGATCATCTCACCGGATCCGTCCGCTCCTGTCCGCTTCTGCTCCCCCTGCCTGTCCCCGGATCCTTCCGCACTCACGTATGTACCGGGATTTCTGGACTCCTCCCGCAGGCACCTCACATACCGCACTCCTGTCCCGGTGCATGCGGCGCGGATATTTTCTGTGGCAGCAATGGCAAAGGGATGAGTCGCGTCGATCACCAGACGGATGTCCTTCTCCTTCAGGAAGCCCTCGATCTGCTCCTGATCCATCCTCCCGGACAACACCCGGATCCCCGGATGCTCCCCCAGAACCTCTTTCCCGTATTCCGTGGCGGTGCTGACATAACAGCCCATACCGATCTCCGCCGCATACTCCGCAAGCAGCCGCCCTTCTGTGGTCCCGGCAAAGATCAGGACGTCCGGTGCCTCATTTTTCCTCTCAGCCTTTGGACCGAAATCCAGGATCACCGGCATCCTGACCAGTGCGCTGGTCATAGACTCTCCGATCCGCTTCCCCTGGATCAGCGTTCCGCCTTTTCCGCACAGAAGGGCAGCCCTCTCGCATACATTGTCCACCCCTGCGGTGCGCTCTACAAAATCCGACCGGGACGTGACTTCCCGGATTTCTCTCAGCTCTTCCGCTGTGTAGACGGCGAACGGGATCCTGTACTTTTCCGCCAGTGCGAGCAGAGCAGGTTCCTCCTTTTTCAGGTCAATGCTTGCCAGCGCCTGCACCTGTCCCATCACAAGCCCATGCTCTGCAAGCGCGCCCCTAAGCCCGGACTCCAAAAGTTCCTCTGAGATTCCCCTGCGGCAGCCGATACCTGCTGTCACATTCCCCGGGCGCAGAAGGAGCGTCCCCTTTTCCGGCTCCCTGGCGCTGTCCGCCACAAGGATCCTGTGCGGGAAGGACGCAGCCTCCTCCCATGTCCCGCACAGGCAGATCTCCTGCGGAATCTTTCCCCTGATCTGACATCCCGGATATTCCGGGAAGAGAGCGATCCGCTCTCTCTCCAGCACTGCCGCTGAGATGGCGCGGGCTTCTTCCCTGTCTTCCAGGTACAGCCCATTTTCTTCCGCGAACACATCCACCGCGAATTTCCCCTGTACATCCGTGGCTGTCGTGATGACGGCTTCAGCTCCCGTCTCTTCCGCCAGTTCCCGGGCAAGCCGCACTGCCCCGCCCACATGCCCGGACAACACCGGGATCACATACCGTCCCCTCTCATCCATCACAAGGACCGCCGGATCCGTAAATTTGTCCCTGACCCACGGGGCAATGTACCGCACCGCGATCCCTGCCGCCCCGATGAAGAGAAGGTCATACCTTCCCCAGTCTTCCCCGGCAAAAGCCCTGATATCCTTCGGCAGAGGTTGGATTTCTCCGTCCGCATACTTTTTGACAGCATAGCCGGCGCACGTCTTTCCCATGCACCGGAGTATCCTGCATATCTTTTTGTTCAATTCTGTCCCTGTGCGGGTGAAACTGAACACCCGCATTTTCTGCTCACACTCTCCCATATTTTTCTCCGTACTGTCTTTTTCCGTACCGTCTTTTTCCATACCGTCTTTTTTCGTACTGTCCGTTTTCCGCACTGCCTCTCCATACTGTTCTGTCTGGTACTGTTATTTTACGGGCAGTGTACCAGATCCGCCTGTATCTGAAAGTCTTTCTCTTTCTTTATGTGAAATACAGCTCTCCACTCTGCCCGGTCCACAGGCCCGAACCGCAGGGATGAATACGCAGACCTCACATTTGGGCTTTTCCCGCCTTCCATCGCATACATCGGGACAAGCACAGTACTGGATACAAGGATCGAAGGATCTGCATCGTTATCCCCCGCCCCTTTCCTGCGGGGCTGGTCCTCTCTCTCGCAGTCCTGTACGGTCAGTTCCTCCGGCGCAATATCCGGCTCCACTGTGTAAGTGATCTCCTGATAATGGGAAGGATATTCCAGATCGCTGCCCGGATCTCCCCAGTCCCCTTCGCGCTGTCCTGCTTCACAGGAGAGGATCGTCAGAATATAGGTATCGCCGGACACGGGGTGGACCAGCTGTATTTTTCTTTCCTGCTTTTTTCCGTCTCCCATTTTGCCCGATACGTCCCACGTTCCGTCCGATAAGTCTGTCACAAAATGCGCCGCAGTCACAGACTGCTTTCGGGGAACAAGGACACATTCCAGCTTCCCGGGCTTCAGGACCGGAGTCCTGTCCCATTCAAAACAATTTCTGTGGAAGACCCATCCGTATTCCCTGCTGCATCCGTATGCTTCCATCAGGGTCTCTGTCTCCGGGTCCCTATCCCTGTCCGGCAGCAGCGGATTCCATACAGTGCCGCACCCGAATGTACCTTTCAGGCGGGCTTCATCCAGCGATAATAAAACGTCGAAATGCCCGCCGAACGGAGATTCGTTCTCCACCTGCTCCAGCTCTTCATCCGACAGATTCTGATATTCCCTGTCTTTCCATTTTTCCATATATTCTGAAATATCCGGCAGAGACACGCATATGCACAGGTCAAGGACTGCCCCTTCCTGTCCTACATAGACTGCTGGGATACGCACTTTTCTGTTTCCCCATGCCAGCATATCCCCTTCCGCAGCCCCATGCACAGGGACCTTGTCCAGGGGCGCTCCCGTCTTCCTGTCATCCCAGAAATTCGTTCCAAAATATACTTCCATCAAACATTCCACCTCCGTCCTTCCTGTCATGGCAGGCCTTTCTGCCTTCTCAGAGAATCCTTTCTGCCTTCTCATGACACAGATATCTTCTCTTTCCAACTGTACGTTTCCCATACTGTACCGCCTCTTCGGGACAGACCGATATGCACGCCATGCAATGGGTACACTTTTTTCCCCATTCCGGTCTTCCGTTTACAAGGCGGATATTGTTCAGCACACAGCTCTTCACACATTTCCCGCAGGAGATACACGCATCCGTGGCATAAAACTTTTTTGACTTCACAAGAAAACCATAGAACCCTGCATTTAGCAGCCCGCTGCTCTTGACCCGGTCCAGGACTCCTGATTTTACCTCGGGGAAATCTGCCCCTTCACGGATATATCTGACACTGTCTTTTATCTTCCGTGCGGCATCCGCTGTCAGCCGGCGGCACTCTGCTTCCTCCGGCACCGAAAACAATGCCACATAATTTTCCGGCATGACGACTTCCAGCATTCCCTTGTAACGGAATCCTTTTTCTCTGCAGAACGCGGCGATCTTCTCTCCCGCATTTCCTGTCTCCCCGCCGCACGTAAGGATAAAATAGGCGTCCCGCATCCCGGAGAATCTGGACTTCCTGATAAACTCAGCGAACAGCCTCGGCAGCTGCCAGCAGTACGTAGGGCTTACAAATACCCATGGTCTCTGTGAAGAAAAATCGCCTCTTTTGCCCTCTTTGATGTAAGCACCTGCGTCCCGGATCTCATCCGATGTCTCTGAAGCCGCCACCTCCGCCGCATAACGGCTGTTCCCTGTGCCTGAAAAATAGATCACCATATCATTATCCCTCCGCGTCCTTTTTTCACAATTACGATTTATTCAGCTACATCCTCCACCTGGAAGCGGATCACTTTCTCCAGATCTTTTAACGTCATCTCTACCTGATACCCGATCTTCCCTCCGCTGAAAATGATCCTCTCCTGCGTTTGGGCGCTCTTGTCAATGACTGTCCGAAACTGCTTCTTCATCCCGATGGGCGAGCATCCGCCGTGGATATACCCGGTCAGGGGAAGGAGCTCTTTTGACCTGATCATCTCAATGCTCTTTTCCCCTACGCTCTGCGCGGCTTTTTTTAAGTTCAGCTCTTTATTCACCGATACAACAAACACATAATTTGTCTTTGACTTTCCCACCGTGACCAGTGTTTTAAATACCATGTCAGGGTCCTCCCCGAGCGCTTCCGCGACTTCCGTGCCGCTGACTGCCCCGGTATTGAGATAATTGTGGCTGACATAGGGAATCTTTTTCTGGTCCAATATGCGCATGACATTCGTCTTGTCATTATTCTTTGACATAAAAATCCATCCTTTCAATGGCATTATAAAATTCTTCTTTTCCTCATTGTTCACAGATATATATGCGAATATATTATAACGGAGGATTTTTCAACGGACAAGTGCATTTACACGGGCGTTCAGCCTGATGGATAAACTGATACATAAAAAGGTCTTGTTTGTGACGCCGCGTAATGATCTATAATAGATGTCAGGAGGTAAAGAGTTATGGCAAAATACAGAGCAATCCCGCAAGGGTTTATGACAGTTGGAGAAGCGGCAAAGAAAATGGGAGTTACCGTCCGCACTCTGCAATACTACGATAAAGAAGGACTGCTTTCCCCATCGGCAGAAAGCGAAGGCGGACGCAGGCTTTATACAGATAAAGATTTAGTTACACTTCATCAGATTATATCTTTAAAATCACTGGGATTTTCTTTGGACGACATAAAGAGGCGTTTGATCTCTTTAGAAACACCGGCCGATGTTGCAAATGCTCTTACAGATCAGGCAGATAATATACGCAAAAAAATAGAACAGCTTCGGGCTTCTTTGTCAGCAATAGAACAGTTAAAAACAGAAGTTTTACAAATGCAGACGGTCAACTTTAAGAAGTATGCAGATATTATTGTAAATCTGCAAATGAAGAATGACTTTTATTCTCTTATCAAGCGTTTCGATGATGATACGTTGGACAATATACGAAGTCAGTTTGACAAGGAAAGTAGCTTCGACTTTATGAACAGATTTAACCGCATAAGTAATGAAATCGTACAGCTTCAAAATGACAATGTACCACCTGAAAGCGAAAAAGCCCAACAGGCTGTAAAAGAATATTGGGGGTTGATTATGGAGTTTACAAATGGTGATATGAGCATGCTTCCGAAACTAATGGAAGCCGGCAACATCGATACGGCCACAAACGCCTGGGAAGAAAGACAGAAAATCGTAAACGATTATGTGGCGCCAGCTTTGCAAGTCTATTTTTCAAGGCTTGGAGCAAACCCATTTGAGGAGGTGAAACCGTGAAAGATGCAATACAGGTTCGCAAATTAAAGAAAAGTTACGGCAGTCACATGGTTCTCAAGGGGATTGATTTTCAAATTGAAAGAGGAGAAATTTTTGCTCTGCTCGGCGTAAACGGAGCAGGAAAAACGACAACGCTTGAATGTATCGAAGGTCTGAGAAAATATGACAGTGGTGCGATTACTGTAAACGGGAAAATGGGTATTCAGTTACAATCATCATCTTTGCCCGCCCATATTAAGCCTATGGAGGCTGTAAAGCTATTCGCAAAATGGAATAAAACAAAAATTGATTCTGATTCTGCCATGCTTAACAGTCTCGGTATCAAAGAAATGGAAAAGAAGCAGTATATACAATTATCCACAGGGCAAAAAAGACGGTTACATCTTGCTCTTGCACTTATAGGTAATCCCGATGTTATTTTTCTCGATGAGCCGACTGCGGGACTTGATGTCGAGGGTAGACTATCGCTCCACGATCAAATCCGAAAGCTCAAATCACAGGGAAAAACAATCGTCTTGGCAAGTCACGATATGGCGGAAGTAGAAACCTTATGTGACCGCATTGCTATTCTAAATAACGGAAATATTGCCTTTTGCGGTACAGCTTCGGAACTGACCGACAGGGTTGGGAGAAAATATTTTATCCATATCAAGACGCAGCAAGGAGACAACACTTTTGAAACGGACAATATCGAAGACACTTTGATTTCTTTACTGGGCGAATTAAAACAGAAAAAAATCCATGTATTAGATATTAAAGTAGATTGCGGTACGCTGGAACAGCATTTTATCGAAATGGGAAGGAGGGGAGCTTAAATGAACGGCCTTTTATATGGCGTGGCATTACAGTGGA
>DWUV01000172.1 GCA_019120595.1 Candidatus Mediterraneibacter tabaqchaliae
GTTGGGGACGTAGTAAAATCCAATTTTACTACGTCCCCAACCCGGTTTCACGGTGTCCCCAATCTATATAAAAATAGTAACAGCATCTGAAATTAGTGCATTTACTTCTTGCAAAATTTTCTATATGGTAAATTTGCATTAATAAAATTTTTAATAGAAACAGGAGTGAGGTTGTTGCTATGAAAAAGAAAGGATTTTGGAAAAGCGTGTCAGCGCTGCTTCTTGCCTTTGCCATGTGCGTGGCTCAGGCGCAGCCGGTCGTTCTGGCGGCAGACGGCAGTGCGGGCAGTTCCTCCAACCTGGCGCTGAATAAGACGGTGACTTATTCAGGCGTGGAGGGGAACAAGAATTCGTCAGGCGACTGGACTTATCCTCAGTTTGTGGGTGAGTCTGCGGTTGACGGCAAATCTGATACCAGATGGTCTGCTGCGAAGACAGACGAGCAGTGGCTGATCGTGGATCTGGGAGCTGTATATGAGCTCGGCGAGATCACGATCGATTTCCATGCAGAGTCGCCGGAGTACGAGATCCTCGTATCCGAGGACGGGCAGGAGTATACCTCTGTGGCGAAAGTGACAGATGGGAGCCAGGGCGATACTGTGACAAAGACTTTTGACGTGGATGGGGCTTCTGCAAGATATGTGCAGTACCAGCAGCACAGCATGTGGAAGCATTCCGGAAACGGGCAGTATTATGGAAGCAGTATCATCGAACTGACAGTTACGGAGAGCAAGGATTATGAGACTGCGCCGGATACCCTGCGTGTAGGTACATTCAACATTGCGGCGAATAAGAACCCGGATGTGGATGAACTGCGGGAACTGACGGAGAAGTATAATCTGGAAGTCGTAGGCCTTCAGGAAGTGGATATGAACACGAGCAGGAATGACTACGATATGCTCGAAGCTTTCCAGGGCGATACTTATCCGGCAGGATATTTCTCCAAGGCGATCGACTACGGCGGCGGTGAGTATGGGATTGCCACTGTGGCAAAATATGACTTTACGGAAAACGGCGAGACGTTCCTGGATACGGAAGCTGCGGGACCGGACAGCGAGGACAGAGTGTTCCAGCGCTCAGTGTTTGTAAAGGAAGGCAGGGAGATCGCTTTCTACAATACGCATTTCAGTTATGAGAACACGGAAGTGCGTGTGGCGCAGTTCGCGCAGCTGAAAGAGGCGCTTGCAGAGGACGATGCGGAATACAAGATCGTTGTGGGTGATTTCAATGCGGATCAGTACCAGAGCGAATTTTATACCATGCTGGAGTCTATGGACATGGCGAACGGCTATGAGGGCGTATGGTATGATACATTCAATGGCGTAGACGAGACAATGAAGGTCGATACCATTGACAATATCTTCGTGACCCGCAACCTGAGCATTGAGTCCGTGGAAATGGATGAGTCCGGGCTGTCAGACCACAATCTGTTCATGGCGGAACTGAAGTTCCTTGACGAGCCTCAGGTGTCCACAGAATGGCTCAGAGCTGTGATCGGAGAAGCAGAGGGTATCAGCGGAGACGATTATACAGCAGAGAGTTACGCGGCGCTCCAGAGTGCGGTGGATGCAGGAAAAGCTGTTATGGAGGATCCGATAGACCAGGATACAGTGGATGACGCTGCAAGAGCAGTGCTTGCCGCGGTAGACGGTCTGGAACAATTTAACCTTGCAGCCGGAAAAACGGTGACCTATTCCGGCGTGGAGGGAGACAAAAACTCAGACGGAAGCTGGGTTTATCCGCAGTTTGTCGGCGAGATGGCAGTGGACGGAGACCAGGGGACAAGGTGGTCTGCTGCGAAGACGGACGAGCAGTGGCTTACAGTAGACCTGGGTGAAGTGAAAGAGATCTCCCAGATCCTGATCTACTTCCATGCAGCGACAATCGACTGGAATGTCCAGATTTCCGCAGATGGAGAAAAATGGACAACTGTATATGAGGAAAAAGACGGCGAAGACGGCGGACCGACGATCACCCGCCAGATCACCTTCCCGATGCAGGAAGCAAGATATGTAAAATATCAGCAGAATAAAATGTGGAATCATGCTTCAAACGGCAGACAGTACAGTGCGAGTATCTGTGAACTGGAAGTTTACCGCAGCTTTGATACAGAGAGCATTGAGATCACAAATCCGACAGACGCGATCTCCGTCGGCGATACCTACAAACTGGAAGTGAAGATCCTTCCGGAGCTGGCGGGCAATAATCCGCTGACCTATTCCAGCAGCAATGAAGACGTGATCTCTGTGGATGATGAGGGAACGCTGGAAGCGCTGAAAGAAGGTACGGCAGTGATCACTGTTGCAGACCAGGCGGATCCGCAGATCAGGGCGGAGATGGAAATCCAGGTAGTGGATGGAGAGATTGAGGTTTCCGGATTTGTCTTCGACGAGGAAGAGAAAGACCTTACGTCAAGAGCGGCAAGATTCCTTGAGTATTCTGTATATCCGGCCAATGCGGTCAACCCGGATGTAGAAGTGGAATGGAGCAGCTCTGATGAGGATGTTGCCACAGTGAACGAAGATGGGCTTGTAAAGGCAGTGTCCGAGGGAACAGCGGTCATCACAGTGCAGAGCGCGGATGATGCTGACGTGAAAGGCCAGATCACCATTCATGTAAATGCTCCGGATTACAATACAGAGTATGACACGATGATGGACCGCTGGCAGACACGTGTGACAGGCGGGGATGACCTGGATATGGAAGATGAGGATATCAAGGCATATGTCCGGAAGATCTCTGATGAAGGCGAGGATCTCTGGGAGTCGCTCAATAAGAGTGAGGACAGGGTGTATCTGTGGGAGAAGGTCGCGAGCGATACTACGAGCGCTGACTATACGACACAGTTTACAAAGATCAAAAAGCTTGCCCTTGCATTTGGCGTAAAGGGAAGCGCGCTCTATGAAAATAAAGAACTGCTGGGCGATATCGTGGATGCCATCCGCTTCATGGTAACAGAGAAAAATTATAACGGAAGCTATTCTACCGGAAACTGGTGGGATTGGCAGATCGGATGTACACAGCCGCTTGTTGACACCCTGATGGTCATCAGTGATTATGTGGATTACAGCGAGATCGAGCCCGCGGTAAAGAGTATCGAAGGGTATGCGGAGAAACCGAGCAAGCAGTGGCCGAGCTACACGGCGACAGGAGCCAACCGCACAGATATCGGACTCTCCGTGCTGGGAAGCGCGATCATCGCTAAGAATGATGAGAGAATGAACCTTGTGAAGACTGAGGTACCTGACGTCATGAAACTGGTGACCTCAGGCGACGGCCTGTATGCGGACGGATCTGTGATCCAGCATACAAAACATGCCTATACCGGAAGCTACGGAAATGAGCTCCTGAAAGGTGTGGGCAGGATCCAGTCCATTATCGCGGGCACATCCTTTGATATCAC
>DWUV01000173.1 GCA_019120595.1 Candidatus Mediterraneibacter tabaqchaliae
TCATCACCCGCATGCCTGTTAAACGCCTCAAAGAGGTCCAGCTCTGAGTTTTCCTCGATCTCCACCCCGATATTGTAAAGCTGCTGGATCGGAGCGTTGCACGCGAGGAAATTCAGCGGGCGGGGGCCGAAACTGATGATCTTCAGGCTGTTCAGCCCGATCACAGCCCTGGCGATGGGCTCAAACTCATGGATCATATCCGCGCATTCCTCCGCGGTTCCCACCGGATACTCCGGTATGTATGCTTTCACGCCGCGGAGCTTCAGATTGTAGCTCGCATTGAGCATTCCGCAATATGCATCGCCCCGTCCCTGTGTCAGATTATTCTGCGTCTCTTCTGCTGCCGCGATAAACATTTTCGGTCCGTCGAAATGCTTTGCAAGCAGAGTTTCCGAGATCTCCGGCCCGAAGTTCCCGAGATATACCACAAGCGCATTGCATCCTTCTCTCTTAATGTCCTCCAGAGCCTGCACCATATGGATCTCGCTCTCCACAATGCAGACCGGACATTCATAGACAGTACCTTCACCGTATTTCTTCACATACGCGTCAATCAGCGCCCTTCTTCTGTTCACTGACAGGCTCTCCGGGAAGCAGTCCCTGCTCACAGCTACAACTCCGATCTTTAATTCCGGCATATTTTTCATAGTATGTACCTCACTTTCTCTGTCTTCACATGGTTCCATGCACCTATGAGGTCATTTTATCAACTTATCCGCCGGTTTACGACCGAATAATTAGCCTTTTAATGCCCATTTCTTATCTTTTGCCGTTTTTGCGCTCTATTTCCGCCCTGTATTCGCTGGGCAGCATTCCGTACTTCTTCCGGAACGCCCTCGCAAGCGCCTTGCTGCCTGAAAATCCATTGCGGATCGCTGCCTCCGTAATACTGTACCCGCCATTTTCAATGTCCTTTGCCGCGTGTTCAAGCCGGATATTCTGCACATGATCCTTAAAGGTAATCCCGGCATACTTCTGAAACATGCGCGACAGATAAGTGGGCGAATACCCGAATTCCCCTGCCACATTCTCAAGGCTGAGATTGTTCCTGTAATTTTCTTTCATATATGAAGTGATCCGGGACAGCCTGTCCAGTGTTTTATTCTTCCGCACCGAATCCTGCCCTGTCTCCGTCAGACGGTAATCTCTCACCAGATAGTATAAGATATCATAAAAGATGCTCATCATCTTCATATCATATCCGCACGCCTTTTCTTCATATACCTGGTACAGCTCTCTCATCAGTTCCATGAACCGCTCGTCCCGCTTCCCCGGCTCATGCGTGAACCAGATGAACTGCTCTCCCGTAAAATAGTCTTCAAACATCTCAAGCGGGATCTGAAGAACAATCGTCTCATTGGGCAGAGGGGATTCCACGGAATGCACCTCATTGGAATTCACGATCAGGAATTCCCCTTCTGTCAAATGCCACAGCCTGTTGTCAATATAAAATTCAAGTTCTCCGCTGCACACTGCAAAGATCTCTGCCGAGCGGTGCCAGTGTTTATCTCTCCGGTAATCCCCGTTCCTTCCTTCAAATATAAAAAGCTTAAAAGGGAAACCCGGTTCCGGGACGATCAATTCATGTGAAAACTGCATAGGGACACTCCTTTTATAATCCGGTTTATCTATAAATGCATTATAGCATTATATTCTTATCCCGTCATTTTTTTGCACTGTCTTGGCCGGATCTGATCTTCTCCTTGACTTTCAAATACTACAAGTGTAATATTTATTAAAAATAAGCAAGGAGATCCCCCTATGAAGAAACTTCCCAGATCCAAATTTCGCAATTCTGCCGTGCTCCTCCTCGCCTGCGCAGCCTTTGGGCTGACCGGATGTGATGCACCGGCCCCATCCGAGAACTCATCTGAGGAGCAGGCACAGGATACCGCTTCAGCTGCTGACAGCGCGGACGTATCAAATCCGGATGAAGCTGCCCTGCACGCTTCCTGCCTGGAAATCGCAGACAAGTATAAAGATATCTATACGCAGGCTTTTGACACCGGCAGCCTGGATACACTTGACACCATCCAGTCCATTGTCTCCCGGCTCGGAGAAGAAGGCTATTGCGCGTCTGATGCTGACAATCAGGTCAATATGGTAAATCCTGATCAGCTGGAAAGTTTTCTCTCTGCCGCGGGATCCGGCGGCGAGGCTGAGGCTGATGTCCTCCTTGTCATGGAAAACGGGAGCATCGTCTGTTATAACTTCCGGACACAGGGCGGAAGCATCAGCGCTCAGAGGTGCACCCTGTACTGGGAAGGCGGTGCACCGAAGACCGGATATTATGAAGCCTTCACCGCAGAGGAATGGTATTATACGGAAAACGGATATTTCTTCTTTGACCAGTACCGGATGCCCGGATACGACGGACCGCCCGGGGAAATCGGTATCCGCGTCAAACCGCTGGACGCTGACTGCCGGGAGTACAACAGGAAGTATGTGATACCCGTGGGCTATAACAGGAATAATGTCCTGATCTCGGACTGGAGCGAGTCTGACGGTTTCGGCTCTCTGAATTTCTACGACTTGTACGACCTCATGTACCGGATGAAATATGGCATGGAAGCGCCTTACCCCTATGCGTATACCGGGGCAGAGTACGAGATCCCGGCAGCTGAGTTTGACAGCGTGCTTCAGTCCTATCTGAACATCAGCACGGATACCATAAGGTCACGTACCGTATACTATCCCGGGAATGATACTTACCAGTACCGGCCGAGAGGGCTGGAAGACGCAGAATATCCCTACCCTCCTTATCCGGAAGTCACTGCCTGCGAAACACAGGCAGACGGTACTCTGAAGCTGACCGTGCAGGCTGTCCAGACCACGAACCTTACGGATCAGGCAGTCATCAGCGAGCTTGTTGTGCGGCCTCTGGCAGACGGCAGTTTTCAGTATGTCTCAAATCATGTGACCGGAACCACAGAAGGCATCAGCGGCACATGGTTCACTCCAAGGCTCACGGAGGATGAATGGAATTACAGATACCGGTCAGGATTCTTCTTAAATTAAAAGGAAGTAAGCGCTCAATAAAATAATGGCTATCTTTTCACAGGGTATTCAGCTATAGTTGAAGTAAAACACTCCAACTTCAACTTTTTGATTTAATCCGGCATCTCTGCTGTATCATGTCAGACCATGGCATCAGCTCTTCTATACCTTCGGGCTCGTTTTTGTAGTCCGGCATATAGAGCAGTACGGTCTCCAGATATGCGTAGATGTTCAGATTGTTGAGTTTTGCAGTTTCTACTAAACTGTAAATGATGGAACTGGCCCGGGCGCCCTTTACAGTATCATGGAACAGGAAGTTTTTCCGCCCTACCGCATAGGGGCGGGCGATATTTTCCGCGATATTGTTCGATATGGAGCATCGCCCATCCAACAGGTAGTTCTCCATATAT
>DWUV01000174.1 GCA_019120595.1 Candidatus Mediterraneibacter tabaqchaliae
TATATGAGAGAGAGGAAGATCAGGGAGATGCTGATCCCGATGCCCCATATGCGCAGCGCTTCTGACAGAGAGACCGTATGGTGGACATATACCTGCGCCATGGCGCACATCAGGGCGAGCAGGTTGCAGACCGCTGCATAACAGAGCCCGAGGATATACTTTGCGGTCACGATCTGCGCCCCTGACACGGGGAATGTGGCCAGCAGCTTTGTAAAATGCGCTCTTTCTTCCTGCTCTGTCGGATATTCCAGGGCGCAGCCGCCGAACAGCGGCAGGATGATCATCGAAAACAGGATATAATAATACTCGGAACGGACCAGGAATCCTACCGGTATGGTGATCAGGCCGGCGAATATGTGGGCGGCCGCATTTTTCGGAATACAGAAATTGTCATATAAATCTTTCAGAATGATCCCTTTCATCGTATCTTTTCTCCTTTGATATAAAACAGCATGATATCTTCGATCGAGGCATTTTCAATGTGGATGTCAGAGAAAACGCGCTTAAGCTTCTGTTTGTTGGTAACCAGCACGCGGTAGCTGTACGCCTCTTTCTTATAAGCCGCGATGTCATCCGGGTTTAAGGCGTCAAAGAGCTGTCTGCCGCAGTTGATGATGCCGTAGTTATTCTGCAGGTCGTCGTATGTCCTGACGAACAGCAGCTTCCCTTCGTGAATGTAGGCAATATAATCCGCGATCTTATCCAGGTCACTTGTGATGTGGGAGGACATAAGGACCGCCCGGTCTTCCTCCTCAGTGAATTCCCTGAGGATATCAAGGATCTCATCGCGCACGACTGGGTCCAGCCCGCTTGTCGCCTCGTCGAGGATGAGCAGCTTCGGATCGTGGCTTAATGCGGCTGCGAACTCTAATTTTACCCGCATGCCGGTAGAAAACTTTTTCAGCCGTTTCTTCGGAGGGAGCCCGAAGCGCTCCAGATAATCAAGATATTTCTGCTGATCCCAGTTTTTGTAGATCATGGAGAGCATTTTCCCGGCAAAGATGGGCGTAAAGTCCAGGTCATAGTGGGAATCGCTGAAAATGACGGCGATATCTTCTTTTATGAGTGTTTCCTGCGTCCTCAGGTCGCGCCCCAGGATGGTCACCTGATCGTACTGTGAGTCTGTGATATTGAGAAGGGCGTTGATGAAGGTGGATTTCCCTGCCCCGTTTTCCCCGATCAGTCCCATCACTGTCCCGCAGGGCAGGTCAAGAGAGATATTGTCCAGTTTGAAATCTTTGTATGTTTTTGACAGGTTTTTTACCTGTATCGCGTAATCCATAGGTCACTCCTCCGTGTAAACGACTTCCAGTGTATTTTTCAGATCATCAAGGGAGAGGCCGTTTTCCCTTCCCAGCGCCGCGGCGTCGGAGAGCAGCTTCTCCACCCTGCGCAGATTCTCTTCCCGGATAAAATCCTGGTTCTGCGCGGAGACAAAGGTCCCTTTGGCAGGGACTGTGACGATAAAGCCGTCCCGCGCCAGGTCGTCATACGCCCTCTGGGTCGTGATGACGCTCACATGCAGGTCTTTGGCGAGCCTGCGCATAGAAGGCATAGGCTCGCCCGGTTTCAGCTCCCCTTTCATGATCATCTCTTTGATCTGCGAAGTGATCTGCTCGTAGATAGGGCGGTCACTCGCATTGCTTAAAATAATTTCCATATATCCGCATCACCTCACAACATGTATTTTATTTACCGCTCGAACCCGTTCTTTCGGTAGAGCGCCAGGAAGACGGCGACAGATACGAGGAACTCCGCGGCAAGGACAAGGATGCCTTTTAGATCTGCCGCCGGCAGGGCATTGCCGATATTTGCGATGGCGTTAAAGATGATCCCGGTAAACAGAAGTCCTGAAATCTTTTCCAATGTCCCGCTGAACCCGGAGAACATGGGAATCATCATTAAGATGAGGAGAGCAGGAGTTGTGATCGTACCCGCGGACATCTGTGTTTTTGCAAAGATACCGAAGATCATGCCGATGACCGCGCTGATGGCGGAGCATGACACGCTGATCGAGAGATAGGAGGCCCACTGGGAAATCCCCATTTCAAGTCCTGCGATAAAGACGCACAGTACATTTATGGCAGTGGACATGAGAACAACAGGGATCAGGCTCCCCAGGAAAAACTCCAGCCCGTTTACAGAGGACGTCATGAGCGTGCGGAGCGTATTTTTTTCTTTTTCTTCCGCAAGGGCAGCTGCCGTACAGTAGACGCCTACCATCATGAGGTTCATGAGCACGCCCAGGGCAAGGGCATAGGCGCTCATATCAAAGGCGCCTTTTGTGACTGCCCCGTAGATCGTTTTCATAAGGAAAGTAAACCCAAGAGAAAAGATGGGCATAATGATAAAGTTCTTGCTGAACAGCGCTTTTCCTTTTACTTCCATGATCGCGGCAAGTTTCCGCAGATGTACTGGTTTCATTTTCATTGTAATTCCCTCCCTGTCACTTCTAAGAATACTGTCTCCAGCGTGGGTTCGCAGGAGTGGAGCGTCTCGATCCGGCCGCTGGCCATCCAGGACGCGATCTTTTCCGCTGCCTGAGAATTCTGCTCTAAGAGATGCCTGCTCCCGTCCGTGAGCTGGACACGGTATTTTTTATTTCGGTTATATTTCAGGCAGATCTCTTCCGGCGAACCGTACTCCACGATGACGCCCTCGTTTAAAAGAGCTACATGGTCGCACAGTTTCGTCGCTTCCTCCATGTTGTGGGTGGTGAGGAAGATGGACATGCCCTCGTCCCTCAACTCCATCAAAAGCTTATGCACCTCAAGCGCTGTGGACGGGTCCAGGCCGCTTGTCGGTTCATCGAGGAAGAGCACCTTCGGCCTGTGGAGGATTGCCCTGGCGAGGATCAGCCTCTGTGTCTGCCCTTTGGACAGCTTTGACGCAGGCTTTTTGCGGTGCTCATAGAGGCCGATCTGTTTCAGGAGAGGATCGATCTCCCTGAGGGGAACATTCAGGAGACGTGCGAAATATTTCAGGTTGTCATATACGCTCATCCTCTCATAGACGCCGCTGACGTCCGTGACGATGCCGATCTGCTCATAGATCCTTTCATCGATATGGTCACAGGGGATGCCGAGCACTTCCGCCTCCCCGGAAGTGGGGCGGAGCTGTCCGGTCAGGATCTTGATGGTCGTGGTCTTGCCTGCTCCGCTGGGGCCCAGGAAACCAAGGATCTCGCCTTTTCCAAGTTCTGCGTTTACATCCTTCAGCACAAAGTCTTTGCTGAACTTTTTGGAAAGATGCCGTATGGATATATAATGCTGATTCATCTGATTCACTCCTTTGTGATTACTGTACTTATCTGACAAGTACAGATTAGCATAATCTGTAATAACTGTCAATATTAAATATATACAGTTTAAAAAAACAAAAGAGGAAGATGTTTATGGACAGAGCCACAGAGAAAGCAGGCGCGGCGGAGTATAGAAAAGCATCAGGCAGCACATCCTAGATACAGGTGTGGCGGAAATACAGGGAGGCACGGCATATGAGAAAACTTTATCAGAGACTGGCGCTTGTCCTCAGTATGTCAGCAGTACTGACCATGCTGATCTTTACGGTCAGCCTGTACGGCCGCAGCCGAGCGGAGAACATCCATTACTTGCGCCAGCTCCTGGATGGGGTGGAGGAGAATCTTTCTCATAACTCCGAAGATTACAGGGAGAGGCTGGAGCTTCTGGAAGAAGACTATTTAAAGAGAGCCAGGGCGGCAGAGTATATCCTGTCATCCGGCCCCGGACTGGTCTCCGAAGAGGAGCTTCAGATCATAAAAGAGCTCATGGAAGTCCGCGCGGTCACTGTCATCGGAAATTCCGGCGAGATCCTGATGAGCACCGAAGACGAGACGGGGGATGGGAGTGAGGAATCTGTCTTCTATGTGACGGTAAAGGCTCAGTCTGACCGCTTCGCAGCGGTCCGGGTGGACGCGGATCCCGGCAGGCTTGGGCTGATGGACTGGGAAGACCTGATGCGCTCCACACTCCGGCAGGCGACGACAGAGCACCGGACAGGGATCCTGGCAGTGGACCCAGAGACCGGGGAGATCATCGGGTTTACGAGGAATAATGCCCAGGATTTTGAACTGGCAGGCATTGATACGGCTTCTGAGTTTTTGGAGCTGCTGGAGTCCATGGCGGACAGAAGGGCCGCTGTCCTGCGGGTGAATGAAGTGTATCAGAGGGTCCTCGTGAGGGAGACGGAGGGGTATTATCTGGTCGCTTTTTCCGCGTTGGATACAGTGTTCGCGGATATGACGTGGTCTTTCTGGGAGGGGCTCATCGGCATCGGGGCTGTCAGTACCGCGGCGATCCTGCTCGTGCGCTATTATCTGAAAAAATACCTGTTCCGGCATTTTGAGACTGTGAAGGAAGACATCAGCAGGGTCCTGGCGGGAGCGGCGGGCTCAGGGGCCGCGGATGCCGGGATACCTGAGGTGCAGGCATTTGTGGCCGCCATATCAGAACTGGAGAAGGGATATCTGGATCAGGCAGAAGGGATGCACCGGATGGAGGATGAGCTGTCCCGGGCAAGGACAGAGGCAGAGCGGGATAAGCTTACCGGGCTCTATAACAGGAGAGGGATGGAGAAGCGGGTGGAAATATTCCTGAAGCAGGAGACCCCTGCGGGGACCTTTGTACTCTTTGACCTTGACAATTTTAAAAGGGTTAATGATTCAGAGGGGCATCCTGAGGGCGACCGGGTGCTGGAGAGGTTCGCGGCGTGTCTGCGGGAGTGTTTCCGAAAGGGTGACAGTCTGGGACGGCTTGGGGGAGATGAGTTTGCGGCGCTGATCTCAGGACCGGTTCCTGATGAGAGGCTGGAGGAAATTTTCTGTGCGGTCATGTCCGGCGTCAGAGAGAAACTCCGGACGTATTATAAAAAGTACGGAGTATCCGTCAGTATCGGGGCTGTCCCCGTAGACGGAACAGTCCGCTCTTACAAAGGCCTTTACAAGTGTGCGGACACCGCCCTCTATATAGCCAAATATCTGGGGAAGGACCGCTGTTATATCAATAAAGAAAAAATATCCTGCATGAAGAAGGAATGCATCAGATGCCGGGAGAACTGTCCGAGGAGCAGGCTACTGGATCTTAAGAGCAGGGAAGAGTGACGGGAAATGAAAGAGTGTGAGACCATGAAGAACTGGATCATTATCCCGGCGCTGGAGCCGGGGGACGGATTGTGCGCATATATCAGGGAGTTACAGCAGAGAATCTGCGCTTCTGTCCTGGTGGTGGACGATGGGTCCGG
>DWUV01000175.1 GCA_019120595.1 Candidatus Mediterraneibacter tabaqchaliae
TTCAGCGCGGGGATATGGCTGGCATCGGCTCCGCTCCATGAGGCAGGAAAAACTACGAAATCAGGGAACACGCTAAAACCAGGGATCAGAAGAGAGGAACTCGGCTTCGCCTCAGACACCCTCTCTTCTGATTCCAACGCGTGTCCCCTGATTTCTACTTTTTCCAAGCCTCATTCCGAAGTCACCTCAACCACCCATATCCCCGCGCTGAAAGAGATTTCGAAAAGGCGCTTCGCTGTTTTCTGGTTTCCTCAAGCCGGAAGGTCCCCCGACAAATGCAGCGTTTACAAACGTAGCAAAAAGGGGAGCTTTTCCGGCAAAAAAGGACCCCTTTCCCATCCAGCAGAAACACACAACAAGAAACGAAATTTTCCGCCAAAAGATAAAACCACTCTTGCCAGCAGAATTCTATAACAAGAAAGGCCCAGCTTGCTGGGCCAAATCGAACGGCTAACCCCCTTCCGGAAGTCCGCGGCACCTTCCGTTTGATAAAAATTTCCGTTCTGTCGTTGAAGTTCCCCTCTCACATACATTTCGAAATCCTGCATTTGCCTGCGGGGACCTTCCGATCGGATGCGCGCAGAAAACCGCCCATTTGATGCAACTTTCGCGGCGGACAGGGATATGGCGACGGTGACTTGGAGTAATCTGATGGAAAGACTTAAAAGAATGGGATGCGGCGTTAATTTCAAAGCGGATGCCTGAGCCGCAGGCGAATCTTCCGCTTTGAAATTGTCGTTAGCCGTATCCCATTCTTTTTACGTCTTTCCCGGATTACGGAACCGGAACCTGAGCCATATCCCTGCCCGCCGTGAATAAGTCATAAATCATTTCGGCGGTTTTCGGACGGTTTACATCTAGGATGGCTCCCCCTCAAATACAGATTTATATTTTCTCGCCCCGCGCCCGTTTTTCAAGCAGCGCATGGATCTTATCTGTCGGGTTCAATACCGCTCCGATCGTGACGTCATGATTCAGGGAATCAATGATAAGCGCCAGGAATTTGCTCATATCCGCCTTTACGAAGTACGGTTTTTCGTAGAGCTCCGGCGGAAGATAAGTCAGGTTTGTGGTAATGACTTTATTGATATATCCTTTTTCGTAGTATTCATCGAACTTTTCTAAGCCGTCTGTGAACAGCCCGAAGGTCGTGCACACGAAGACGCGTCCCGCATTGCGGCTTTTCAGCTGTTTTGCGACATCCAGCATGCTTCCGCCGGAGGAGATCATATCATCGACAATGATGACATCCTTGCCCTGTACGTCATCCCCGAGGAATTCATGGGCAACGATGGGATTCTTTCCGTTTATGATCGTGGAGTAGTCGCGTCTTTTATAGAACATTCCCATATCCACGCCGAGGACGTTGGAGAAGTACACGGCGCGGTGCATCGCTCCCTCGTCCGGGCTGATGACCATGAGGTGGTCTTTGTCCGGGATCAGGTCAGGGACAGCGCGGAAGAGCGCTTTCATGAACTGATACGGAGGATTGAAACTGTCGAATCCGCTCAGCGGGATCGAGTTCTGGACGCGCGGGTCATGGGCGTCAAAGGTGATGATATTGGCAACTCCCATATCGGTCAGCTCCTGGAGCGCAAGGGCGCAGTCAAGGGATTCCCTCTTTGTGCGCTTGTGCTGGCGGCTTTCGTACAGGAACGGCATGATCACGTTGATCCGGTGCGCCTTCCCCGTAGCGGCGGAGATGATCCTTTTCAGATCCTGGAAATGATCATCCGGCGACATATGGTTTAAATGCCCGCTCACGCTGTAAGTCAGGCTGTAGTTGCAGACATCCGTCATGATGAACAGGTCCGTGCCGCGGATCGTCTCTCTGAGGACACCCTTTGCCTCGCCTGTCCCGAACCGGGGACAGCAGCAGTCCACCAGGTAATTGTTGGATCTGTAATTGACATACAGGGATGATACAGATGCTTCGCTGACTGTGTTTTCGCGGAAGGAAACGATGAAATCATTGACCTTCTGCCCCAGTTCCCGGCAGCTCTCCATCGCAACGATCTTAAGCGGGGCAACCGGAAGAGTTTTTTCTAAGAGTTCGATATTAGACATGTTGTTCTCCTCTTGATATAGATGATCAAAAATTTACATATCATTTATACCATCTTTTTCCGTGAAATTCAAGTTCGCCGTATAAAATGTATGCTTTGCGGGGAGCGGGAATTATGCTATACTGGATAAGACTGGGGAGAGAGGGAAGATTTTGTCTCTTTCCCCGCATAAAGAGACGGGATAAGGAGTCTTGGGATATATGAAGAAACATGAACATATCGTGTCCTGGGTAGTGCCGGGCAGTATTGCGGAAGAGCTGGAGATCGGGGCAGGGGACAAGCTCCTTGCGGTCGACGGGCATGAGATCGAGGATATCTTTGATTATCAGTTTTATACAGAGGATGAAGAGATCGTGCTCCTCATCGAGAAGCCGGACGGGGAACAGTGGGAGCTGGAGATCGAGAAAGAGGCGGACGAGGACCTGGGGATCCGGTTCGGGCAGGGGCTCATGGATGAGTACCGCTCCTGCTGTAATAAGTGTATCTTCTGCTTTATTGACCAGATGCCGGAGGGGATGAGGGATACTCTGTATTTCAAGGATGATGATTCACGGCTGTCCTTTCTCCAGGGAAATTATGTGACGCTTACGAATATGAGCGGTCATGATATCGAGAGGATCATCCGCTACCGGCTGGAGCCGATCAATATCTCCTTCCAGACGACGAACCCGGAGCTCCGGTGCCGGATGCTGCACAACCGCTTTGCGGGCGATGCGCTTAAGAAAGTGGATATGCTCTATCAGGGCGGGATCGAGATGAACGGTCAGATCGTGCTGTGCAAAGGGGTAAACGACGGGGAAGAGCTGGAGCGCTCGATCCGGGACCTGACTGCCTATCTTCCGCTTCTGAAGAGTGTGTCCGTCGTTCCGGTGGGACTTACGAAATTCCGCAGCGGGCTGTACCCTCTGGAGCCGTTTACAAAGGAAGACGCAAAGGAAGTCCTTGGCATCATCCACAGATGGCAGGAAAAGATTTACCAGGAATACGGACTCCACTTTATCCATGCAGGAGATGAGTGGTATCTCCTGGCGGGAGAGGAGGTGCCGGAGGAGGAGCGGTATGACGGGTATCTCCAGCTTGAGAACGGAGTAGGGATGCTCAGGCTCCTTTTCCAGGAGTTCTCAGAGGGGTATGAAGCCCTCGAAGGAGACGGAAGGGCAGAGGAGCTTTCCATCGCGACCGGGAAACTGGCTTATCCGTATCTCTGTAGGATGGCAGAGAAGATCACAGAGAAATTCCCGGATGTACACATCCATGTATACTGCATCCGCAATGATTTCTTCGGGGAGAGGATCACCGTATCCGGGCTGATCACGGGACAGGACCTCATGGCACAGCTAAAGGGCATGGAGCTGGGGAGCCGGCTTCTTATTCCATGCAATATGCTGAAGACAGATGAGGACGTGTTCCTGGATGACTATACCGTGGAACAGGTATCTGATGCTTTACAAGTCCCGGTCCATATTGTAAAATCAAGCGGGCAGGATCTGATCGGCAGTATATTGGGTACAGACGGGAAACAGACTGTGCACGGGGATGGGCTGTAGATCGATCGTATTTTAAGAGTAATTATTTTTAGAAGAGAAAGGCTGAATAAAATGAGCAAACCAGTAGTGGCCATCGTGGGCCGTCCGAATGTGGGAAAGTCAACCCTCTTTAACGTACTGGCAGGAGAAAAGATCGCCATCGTGAAAGATACGCCGGGAGTGACCCGGGACAGGATCTATGCGGATGTGACGTGGCTGGACAAAGAATTCACACTGATCGACACAGGAGGCATTGAGCCGGACAGCAAGGATATCATCCTTTCGCAGATGAGGGAGCAGGCGCAGATCGCCATTGACACAGCGGATGTGATCATATTTATCACCGATGTGAGGCAGGGGCTTGTGGACGCGGATTCAAAAGTGGCGGATATGCTGAGAAGGTCCGGGAAGCCGGTTGTCCTTGTGGTGAATAAAGTAGATAATTTCGATAAATTCATGCCGGATGTGTACGAGTTCTATAATCTGGGCATCGGGGATCCGGTGCCGGTATCAGCGGCATCCAGGCTCGGGCTCGGGGATATGCTCGATATCGTGTCAGGGTATTTCCCGGAGGGAAGCGCACAGGAAGAAGAGGATGACAGGCCACGCATCGCCATCGTGGGGAAACCGAATGTGGGCAAATCCTCGATCGTCAACCGCCTCCTGGGAGAGAACCGGGTCATTGTCTCTGATGTGGCAGGAACAACGCGAGACGCTATTGACACGGAGATCGTGCACAACGGGAAAGAATATATCTTCATTGACACTGCCGGGCTGCGCAGAAAGAACAAGATCAAAGAAGAGCTGGAGCGGTACAGCATTATCCGTACTGTCACTGCTGTGGAGAGGGCGGATGTTGTCCTCATGGTCATCGACGCCACGGAAGGGGTGACGGAACAGGACGCGAAGATCGCGGGGATCGCGCATGAGAGAGGCAAGGGCATTATCATTGTCGTAAATAAATGGGACGCGATCGAGAAGAATGACCGTACTATGCGGGAGTATGAGAATAATATCCGCCAGGTGCT
>DWUV01000019.1 GCA_019120595.1 Candidatus Mediterraneibacter tabaqchaliae
ACCTCTGTAGCTGTTCCTGATGTGGACGGGATAGCTGCGAATTTTGCTTTTGTTCTCAGTTCCGGGAAGTTAAATGGTGTACAGAGATCTTCAAATGTTGTATCCGGATACTCATAGAATGCCCACATAGCCTTAGCGGCATCAATCGGTGAACCGCCTCCCATTGATACGATCCAGTCAGGCTCGAACTTACGCATAGCCTCTGCGCCTCTCATAACTGTCTCTACGGACGGATCCGGCTCAACACCTTCAAACAGTTCTACTTCCATGCCGGCTTCTTTCAGATAGTTGACAGCTCTGTCAAGAAATCCCTGGCGTTTCATAGAACCACCGCCTACGACAAGAATCGCTTTTTTTCCTTTCAGATTTTTCAGTTCTTCGAGAGATCCTTTTCCGTGATAAATGTCTCTTGGTAAACAAAATCTGCTCATAGTTGCATCTCCTTTATGTATTGTTATTTTTTTAACGCAGTCATTATAACCCTTTTTCGCGCAAAAAACAACCCTGTTATTGTTAAAATTAACTAAATTCTTTGTCAATAACAGGGCTGTATCCTATTTTTCCCGTCACTCGGTAATATATGTTCTCATAGTGGCTTCTGTCGTTTTTCCGTTATTATTGTTCACCAGGACAGCCATAAAATTCGTCTGGGCATTTTCCGGCATCATGACCGGACCGGTATACTTCGTTGATGACGCAGTCGGGACCGAGCCATCCATCGTATAGTAAGCCGTATAACCATCGGGCACTGTGACAGTGATCTGCTGGGGCTTGCTGTACCGGCCTGTGGACGGCGACACCGCGGGAGCATCCGCGATCGGGAACTGGATCTTATAGGCAGCGGATGCGACCACGCTTGGGATCCCTTTACTGTTTACCGCAACTGCGCGAAGCTCAAACTCTCCTTCTTCCTGGAGCAGGACGGGTTCCGTGTACCTGGTCCCATTCTCCGCTGAAGGATCCGAACCGTCCAGTGTATAGTAAATATCCCCGCCGGTTTCCGAGGTGAGGGTGATCTCCTGTACCTCCTCAAACTCTCCTTTTTCCGGGCTGAATTCCGGCGCAGCGGAGATATAATCAGACACTTCGCCAAGTACATTCTCATCCTCGCAGTCCTGCAGCAGTTCAGAAATTTTTTCCAGCTGCTCTGTATCCGTATAAAACTTGATCGCAGCCTGATAAAGCCTTACATTTGAAGGCTGTGTCCGGATCGCCTCCTGGAATACTTCTTCCGCACTGTCCAGGTCGTCCTGGTCAATATAGATCTCTGCCTGTCCGACATATGCTTCCGGACGGGACTTATCCTTTATGACCGCGCGTTCAAAATACCGTTCCGCCGCAGTATAATCCCGGGTCTGGATCGCGTTGTAGCCTTTTCGCAGCATTCCGGTATACGAGTTCTGGTACACAATGACCACGCCGGCCGCGATCAGGGCAAGGATCACAAACAAAGTGATCAAAAGATTTCTCCGTTTTCTCTTCGCCGCCTCAAGCCGTTTCTGCTGGCGCTGCCGCTTTAATTCTGCTGTATCCTGTCGGGAACGGCGCAGCTCGCCTGTCCCCTGCCGGGACTGCTGGGCACTTCCGGCTGTCTGCCGCTGTCTGCGCAGCTCATCAGTGTTCCTGCGTCCCTGGTCTGCATTCTGCCTCTGCCCCCCATATCGCCGGTCCTTCCGGATCCGGTCCATCTCATCCTGGCTGAGTACGCGGGTCACATTTACATTCTGATCTCCCCCGCCTCTTCTGTACCGTCTGATATCATCCGTCTGTATCTGCCTGGTGGCGCCTTCCACAGACCCCTTTACTTCCCTTGTAAGGACATCATCCAGGGGATTATAGTCCGGTACGATCTGCACTTCCGCTCCGCACCGGGGACACACCAGCTGATCGTCGGGGATAGCCGCTCCGCAATGTCTGCATATCATGGTCTTTCCTCCTGAGTACGGATCGTCTCTACACAGTTATCCATCAGCATGGCGATCGTCATAGGGCCGACCCCGCCCGGCACAGGCGTGATCGCGGATGTGATGGATTCCACATCCGCGAAATCCACATCCCCGCAGAGGTGGTTCTGCGCATCCCTGTGCATACCCACATCAATGACAACCGCACCTTCTTTTACATATTCTTTCGTGATAAACCGTTCTTTCCCGATCGCCACGATCAGGATATCCGCGCGGCGTGTAACCTCTTTCAGATCCCTGGTGCGGGAGTGCGCCACAGTCACGGTCCCGTTTTCACGGAGCAGGAGCGCTGCCATCGGTTTCCCCACGATATTGCTTCTCCCGACGACCACGCATTCTTTTCCTTCTATAGAAATCCCGGATCTCTTCAAAAGCTGGATGATCCCGGCCGGTGTACAGGACAGGAAACCTTTCTCTCCGATCCAGAGTCTTCCCACGCTTACCGGATGGAACCCATCCACGTCCTTGTCCGGCGAAATGGTCCGGATGATCCTGTCCTCATCGATCTGCGCCGGAAGAGGGAGCTGGACGAGGATCCCGTTTACACTGTCATCTCCATTTAACTCCTCTACCAGGCGGACGAGTTCCTCTTCTGTCGTCTCCGCCGGAAGTTCATACGACCTGGAGCCGATCCCGATATAGGCACATGCTTTTTTCTTATTATTTACATAGACAGAGGAGGCAGGGTCATTCCCCACCTGGATAACCGCAAGGCATGCATGCCTGCCCTTTGCCGCCAGTTCCGTCACTTCTGCTTTTAATTCATCCTTGATCTGCTGTGAGATCTTTTTTCCATCGATTATCTGTGGCATCTGTATCTCCCCTTTATCGTTTAAAACAGCCCTGTGATCTTTCCGTCATCTGTCACATCGATCCCGTTTGCCGCAGGTACTTTCGGAAGTCCCGGCATTGTCATGATCGCGCCTGTAAGGGCGACCACAAATCCCGCCCCGGCATTTACATACACTTCGCGGATATGGATGTCAAAACCTTCCGGCCTTCCCAGCTTCTTCGCATCATCTGACAGAGAATACTGGTTCTTTGCCATACAGACCGGAACATTGCCAAACCCGAGGGATTCGATCTTAGCGATCTGCTTTTCCGCCGCCGGTTCATAGACAACGCCTTTTGCTCCGTAGATCTCTTTTGCCACGGTCTCGATCTTCTCTTTGATCGGCAGATCGTCTGCGTAAAGTGTATGGAACTCTGACGCCTTCCTCTCAAGCGTCTCAAGCACCTTCTCAGCAAGGGCGATACCGCCCTCTCCGCCTTTTTCCCACACTTCCGAAAGTGCAAACTCACACCCGCGCTCTTCGCAGAACCTGCGGATAAATTCATTTTCCGCCTCTGTATCCGTGACAAAGGAATTCAGGGTTACGATCACAGGGACTCCGTACTTCTGTATATTCTCAATATGTTTCTCAAGATTTACGATCCCTTTTGCAAGGGCGTCCAGATTTTCTTCTGCAAGATCAGCCTTTGCAACGCCTCCATTATACTTCAAAGCGCGCACAGTTGCAACCAGTACCACGGCATCCGGTTTCAGCCCTGCCATACGGCACTTGATGTCAAAGAATTTTTCCGCGCCCAGGTCCGCCCCGAATCCGGCTTCCGTGATAGCGATATCACTCAGTTTAAGAGCCATCTTCGTCGCCCGCACGCTGTTGCATCCGTGGGCGATATTGGCGAAGGGGCCGCCGTGCACGAGCGCCGGCGTATGCTCCAGGGTCTGGATAAGATTCGGTTTCACAGCATCCTTTAAGAGCGCTGCCATAGCGCCGGTGGCTTTCAGGTCATCCGCTGTCACCGGCTCTCCGTCGAAATTATACGCAACAATGATCTTCCCCAGTCTCTTCTTCAGGTCAGCCAGGTCATCTGCCAGGCAGAGGATCGCCATGATCTCGGATGCGACGGTGATCACGAAATGATCCTCCCTTACCATGCCATCCATCTTATTGCCCAGGCCCACGACAATATTCCTGAGCACGCGGTCATTCATATCCAGGCAGCGTTTCCACACGACCTGCCGCGGATCGATGCCCAGGCTGTTGCCCTGCTGGATATGGTTGTCAAGCATTGCCGCGAGAAGATTGTTTGCAGAGGTGATCGCATGGAAGTCTCCGGTAAAATGGAGATTCAGATCCTCCATCGGGACT
>DWUV01000176.1 GCA_019120595.1 Candidatus Mediterraneibacter tabaqchaliae
AAAGCGGGACTGATCTGACAGCGGTTTGAACGGAGAGGTTTGGATAGAAAGGTTTGATCTGAGAGAGGGATTGTTCGGAGGTGAGAGAGAATGTATGATATGAAAGCTTTGTATGAAGCGCGAAGCGTTGAACATGCCATCCGGCTCCTTCAGGAGCATCCGCAGGCCCAGATTATCGCCGGAGGGAGCGATGTACTGGTGCAGATGAGGGAAGGAAAACGGGCAGGAGCCGAGCTGGTGAGCATCTACGGATTGGATGAGCTGCGCGGCGTGCTCATGGAGGAGGACGGGACGATACGGATCGGTCCCCTTACGAGTTTTTCCCATATCGCTAAAGATCCGCTGATCCGGAAATACATCGGAGTCCTGGGTGAGGCGGTGGACATGGTAGGAGGCCCCCAGATCCGAAATATCGGGACTATCGGGGGAAATACATGCAACGGTGTTACGTCCGCTGACTCTGCCTCTACGCTTTTCGCCTGGGATGCAGTGATTGAGCTGACCGGACCGGAAGGGGTACGCCGGATCCCGATCCGGGATTTTTACATACGGGCAGGAAAAGTAGATCTCCGCCCGGCGGAGATCCAGACCGGCATCCTGATCCGCAGGGAATCTTATGAAGGGTATCAGGGGCATTACATCAAATATGCGATGAGAAATGCCATGGATATCGCTACACTGGGATGCTCTGTAAATGTAAAACTGTCTGATGACAGGAAAACGTTTGCGGATGTTCGGATCGCCTATGGCGTGGCAGGACCTGTCCCCATGAGGGCGGTGCATGCGGAGGCAGCTGGAAGAGGGCTTCCGGTGACGGAAGAGAGTATCGAAATGATCAGCAGCACGGTCCTCGAAGATGTGACTCCAAGAGACAGCTGGAGAGCAAGTAAGGCGTTCAGGGAACATATCTCGAAGGTACTCTGCAGTCGGGCGCTCACGGAGGCTGTGAAGCGGGCGGAGAGTGAGACAGCGCAGGAAACAGAGTGGGAAGAGAAAGCGGATATCCGGGAGAACAATCTCAGAGGCTGTGCGGATAACGGCGGGGATCACAGCATATACACCGAAAACGGCCGGTATAAACTGATCCGCTGCCGGATCAACGGTGTGGACCGCGAGGCAGTGGTGGATGTGAGGGCTTCCCTGACAGATATGCTCCGCAATGACTATTCCCTGACCAGTGTGAAAAAGGGCTGTGAGGTCGGGGAGTGCGGCGCCTGCAATGTGATCATTGACGGCGAGTGCTATAACTCCTGTATCTATCTGGCAGTGTGGGCGGATGGAAAAGAGATCCGCACGCTGGAGGGACTGATGGGACCCAACGGCGAGCTGTCGGATATCCAGCAGGCGTTTATAGACGAGGCGGCAGTGCAGTGCGGGTTCTGTACGCCTGGGGTGATCATGAGCGCGGTGGAGATCCTTGAGAGCGGGAAAGAATACACAAGAGATGAGCTGAGAAAACTGCTGTCAGGGCATTTGTGCAGGTGCACGGGATATGAAAATATCCTGAACGCGGTGGAAAAGACGATGCGGAAGAGGCTGGAAAAGAATTCGGTATGAACTAACATTCAGATGATTGACTTTTCGTCTGTGCTTGTTATAATATACTTACCAAGACAACTGGAAAAGATGGATGCAGCCCATCTGCTCCGGGTAAATATCATATTACTACACAAGTAGTCGTCTAATCTTTACCAGAGAGTGGGACGGCTACTTTTTATTTTTCATGTTCAGGATGGAGATGATCAAACCAGCAATCGCAATTATGATCATTAATTCCTCATATGTACTCATAATTACCACCCCTTTCGCAAGACCTCCGAAACAGGTGGGAGCTGCCCCTCCAGTTGCCTGGGTAAGCATATTATTCGATTGTCACAGTAGCCTCAGCATTGAGGAAAAGTTCAAGATGATTATGATTATAACAGAAAGAAAAGCTCAAAAGTGTAAATGACAGAAATCATTGCTTTTTTAAATCAGGGGCAGCCGCGGATCTCATGGCAGAGTCTGCGGCTGCCCCTGTTATCATATTTATTTACTTATTTTAGGAGACTTCTGCATTCTTTCAGATAAATACCAGTGGCGATCAATCCATGGATAATTTCATAGCGTGCGATGTATATTTTCTGAGGATTACAGATGGATCCTTGTCCCGGTCTTCCCCTGTATCCCGTCTTTTGCTTTTTCAAGCAGGGTGATCAGTGCCTGACGCCCGGGCTTGGACTCGGCAAATTCTACGGCAGCCTGTACCTTTGGCAGCATGGATCCCGCCGCAAAGTGTCCTTCATCAATGTATTGCTTTGCCTCGTCTACGGTAATGTCTCCCAGCCATTTCTCATCCGGCTTTCCGTAATTGATGGCTGCTTTTTCCACGGCGGTCAGGATGATGAGGAAGTCCGCGTCCAGCTCTTTCGCGAGGAGGCAGCTTGCGAAGTCTTTGTCAATGACCGCGCTGGCGCCTTTTAAGTGATTGCCCTGACGGGTGACCGGGATGCCGCCGCCACCGCAGGCGATGACAACGTCTCCGGAGTCTACCATATTGCGGATCGTCCCGATTTCTACGATCTCCTGGGGCTTCGGGGAAGCGACCACGCGTCGGTAGCCGCGCCCTGCGTCTTCCTTCATGATATAGTCATATTTTTCCGCCATTACATCCGCCTGCTCCTTTGTCATAAAGCGGCCGATGGGTTTGGATGGATGCTCAAACGCCGGATCCTCCGGATCTACCCGGACCTGTGTGATCATGGTCGCTACGGGGATATCCGTGATCCCGCGGTTTAAAAGCTCTTCCCTGAGCGCGTTCTGCAGGTCATAGCCAATGTACGCCTGGCTCATGGCAACGCAGACGGACAGAGGCGTGTTCGGCTGCTGGGGATCCTCATGGGTGAGCGCGATCATGGCATTGTTCACCATACCCACCTGAGGTCCGTTCCCGTGCGCGACAACGACTTCGCAGCCCTCCTCGATCAGGTCCACGATGGCCCGGGAAGTGATCTTCACGG
>DWUV01000177.1 GCA_019120595.1 Candidatus Mediterraneibacter tabaqchaliae
CGAATACAGTGGAAGAGATGCGGAACGCCATGGAGGTGCTGGCAGATACCCTGGCGCATGTGATCCTGGAGTGACACAGTCCGGCTGTGAGGCCGGGCTGTCTCTATCTGTCACTACATCTGGTGGGGAGAGGATATTTTTTGTTTGCAAATCACAAGGACTGGTGGTATAGTATCAAATGGCATGTCCTGCGCTTATGCAGGGCGTTTGAGAGAAACGATATTCCGCCGGCAGCGGAAATAAAGAAGGAGAATGTAAATGGCAGGCAACAATACATACGATGCAGGCAGTATCGCGGTGCTGGAAGGGCTGGAGGCAGTCAGGAAGCGTCCCGGTATGTATATCGGAAGTGTATCGACCAAAGGATTAAACCACCTCATCTACGAGATCGTGGACAACTCTGTGGACGAGCATCTGGCAGGATACTGTTCGGAGATCCATGTGACACTGGAAAAGGACGGTTCCGCCACAGTCACGGACAACGGGCGCGGCATCCCGGTGGATATGCACCAGAAAGGAGTGTCCGCGGCGAGGCTCGTGTTCACCACGCTGCATGCGGGAGGTAAATTTGACGATTCCGCGTACAAGACAAGCGGCGGTCTGCACGGCGTGGGTTCCTCTGTCGTGAATGCACTTTCTGCCTATATGGATGTGAAAATCAGCAGGGGCGGATATATCCACCATGACAGATACGAGCGGGGCATCCCGGCGATCGAACTGGAGGACGGCCTGCTGCCGAAGATCGGAAAGTCGAGAAAAACAGGGACTACGATCAATTTCCTGCCGGATGACACGATCTTTGAGAAGACGAAGTTCCGGGCCGAAGAGGTGAAAAGCCGTCTCCATGAGACCGCATACTTAAATCCCGAGCTGACGATCATTTTCGACGATAAGCGGCCGGATGAGCCGGAGCATGTGGTCTATCACGAGCCGGAGGGGATCATCGGGTTTATCCGCGACCTGAACAAGAAAAAAGAGGCACTGCATGAACCTGTTTATTTCAAAGGGGAGTCCGACGGCATCGAGGTGGAAGCGGCACTGCAGTATGTCAATGAATTCCACGAGAATGTACTGGGCTTCTGCAATAATATCTATAACGCAGAGGGAGGCACCCACCTGACCGGGTTCAAGACGACATTCACCACGGTCATGAACCAGTACGCAAGAGAGCTGGGCATATTAAAGGAGAAGGATGCAAACTTCACCGGAGCGGACATCCGCAACGGCATGACCGCCATTGTGTCCATCAAACACCCGGATCCCAGATTCGAAGGACAGACAAAAACAAAGCTGGACAACCCTGACGCGGCAAAAGCCGTGGGAAAGGTGACCGGCGAAGAGATCGTGCGCTATTTTGACCGGAATCTCGACACGCTGAAAACAGTGCTCTCCAGCGCGGAAAAAGCGGCGAAGATCCGGAAGACCGAGGAAAAGGCAAAGACCAACCTGCTCACCAAACAGAAATACTCCTTTGACAGCAACGGAAAGCTGGCAAACTGCGAGAGCCGCGACCCGAAAAAATGCGAGATCTTCATCGTGGAGGGAGATTCCGCCGGCGGCTCGGCAAAGACAGCGAGAGACCGTAATTTCCAGGCGATCCTCCCCATCCGCGGAAAGATCCTGAACGTGGAGAAGGCGAGCATTGACAAGATCCTCGCCAATGCGGAGATCAAGACCATGATCAATGCGTTCGGCTGCGGGTTCTCGGAAGGTTATGGAAATGACTTTGACATCAGCAAATTAAGGTACGACAAGATCATCATCATGGCGGATGCGGACGTGGACGGAGCCCATATCTCCACCCTGCTCCTCACCCTGTTCTATCGGTTCATGCCGGAGCTGATCTACGAAGGGCATGTGTATATCGCCATGCCGCCACTCTACAAGGTCATGCCGAAGAGCGGGGAGGAAGAATACCTCTACGACGACAAGGCTCTGGAAAAATACCGGAAGACCCACAAAGGGCCGTTCACCCTCCAGAGATACAAAGGTCTCGGTGAGATGGACGCGGAACAGCTCTGGGAGACCACGCTCGACCCGGAAAGGAGGCTTCTCAAGCTGGTAGAGATCGAGGACGCAAGGATGGCTTCCAGTGTGACAGAGATGCTCATGGGCACGGAAGTGCCGCCCAGGCGTGCATTTATCTATGAGAATGCGACAGAGGCAGAGCTGGACATCTGATCCGTGCCGCCGGACACAGTCCCGGCTGTAGGTCAGGATCCCACAGTGATGAAGGAGAATAAGGAATGAACAGTGAATCACAGATCATAAGGACCGAGTATTCAGACCTTATGAAAAAATCATATATCGATTACGCCATGAGCGTGATCATCGCCCGCGCCCTGCCGGATGTAAGGGACGGGCTCAAGCCTGTCCAGCGGCGCACTCTCTATGACATGTACGAGCTGGGCATCCGCTATGACAAACCATACCGCAAATGCGCCCGTATCGTGGGAGATACCATGGGTAAATACCATCCCCACGGGGACAGCTCCATCTATGAGGCGCTGGTGGTCATGGCGCAGGATTTCAAGAAGGGGCAGACCCTTGTGGACGGACACGGCAACTTCGGCTCCATCGAAGGGGACGGAGCGGCAGCCATGCGTTACACAGAGGCAAGGCTGACCAAATTTACCCAGGAAGTGTGTCTTGCGGATCTGGACAAAGACGTCATAGACTTCGGGCCGAACTTTGACGAGACGGAGAAAGAGCCCCTTGTCCTGCCCATGCGTGTGCCGAACCTGCTCGTAAACGGCGCGGAGGGGATCGCGGTCGGTATGGCGACAAGCATCCCCACCCACAACCTGGGCGAGGTCATCGACGCGGTCAAGGCGTACATGAAAAACGACGAGATCAGTACAAGACAGCTCATGAAGTACATCAAAGGCCCGGATTTCCCCACCGGGGGCATCGTGGTAAATAAGGATGACCTTCTGGACATCTACGAGACCGGCCAGGGCAAGATCAAGATCCGGGGCAAGGTCGAGGTGGAAGAATTAAAAGGCGGGAAAAAACAGCTCGTCATCAGCGAGATCCCCTACACCATGATCGGGACCGGCATCGGCAAGTTCTTAAACGACGTGGCAAACCTGGTGGAGACAAAGAAGACCACGGATATCGTGGACATCTCCAACCAGTCCTCAAAAGAGGGAATCCGCATTGTCCTCGAATTAAAGAGGGGGGCGGACGCGGAGAACTTAAAAAACATGCTCTACAAGAAGACCCGTCTGGAAGATACCTTCGGCGTCAATATGCTCGCCGTGGCGGACGGACGCCCGGAGACGCTGGGGCTTAAGAAGATCATTGAGCACCACGTGGACTTCCAGTTCGAGCTGGCGACCCGCAAATATAAGACGCTCCTTGCGAAAGAGCAGGAGAAGAGCGAGGTCCAGGAAGGACTGATCAAAGCCTGCGATGTGATCGACCTGATCATCGAGATCCTGAGGGGAAGCAAGTCTGTCAAGGACGCACGCGCCTGCCTTGTAAACGGCGTGACGGACAATATTACGTTCAAGTCCAGGATCTCAAAGAAGATGGCAGCCCTGCTGAGGTTTACCGAGCGCCAGGCGACCGCCATCCTGGAGATGCGCCTGTACCGCCTGATCGGGCTGGAGATCCAGGCGCTCATCGCGGAGCATGAGCAGACTCTCAAAAATATCGCAAGGTATGAGGATATCCTGAACAATTACGACTCCATGGCAGGCGTGATCATGGAAGAGCTGGATGCCTTCAAGAAGGAGTACGCGCGGAAGAGGCGCACAGTCGTTGAGAACGCGGAAGAGGCTGTATTCGAGGAGAAGAAGATCGAAGAGCAGGAAGTGGTATTCCTCATGGACCGCTTCGGGTATGCAAAGACTGTGGACCTGTCTGTGTACGAGAGAAATAAGGAAGCAGCGGACAGTGAGAACAAATACATCGTCCACTGTATGAATACCGGGAAGCTCTGCATCTTTACGGACACCGGAAAGATGCATCAGGTCAAGGTGCTGGACGTGCCATACGGCAGGTTCCGCGACAAGGGGACGCCGATCGATAATGTGAGCAATTACTCTACCAGCGAGGAGCAGATCGTCATGGTCTGCGATGCGGAGCAGATGCGTTTCGCGAACCTTCTCTTCGCCACCGCTCAGGGAATGATCAAGAAGGTGGAGGGAACAGAGTTCCAGGTGTCAAAACGGACCATCGCGGCGACAAAGCTCCAGGAAGAGGATTCTCTGATCGCTGTGAAAGTGGTCAATGACAGCCAGAACATCGTGCTCCAGACAAAGAACGGATATTTCCTGCGGTTCCCGGCAGAGGAAGTGCCGGTCAAGAAGAAGGCGGCGGTAGGCGTGCGCGGCATCCGCCTCCAGAAGAAGGATGAACTGGAGAATGTCTATCTCTTTGAGGAAGGCACAGAGACGAAGATCCTCTATGGGGAGAAAGAAGTCACGCTGAACCGGCTGAAAGCGGCGAAGCGGGACGGAGCCGGGACGAAGTACCGGGGATAGAATACTAAAAAATATATATGGGATCAGGAAAGGCATGTCTGGAAACAGAGATGCCTTTTTGGGATCATAAATGCGATAAGTACCAAAACGAATTGACTTGGGCAAAATGCACAATAAAAAACGTTGAACGATGCTCTCTTGAGTTTCCGCAAACTGCAATAAAAAAATAGCTATGTCTACCCGAAGTGCCAATCTGTCGATTTTTTGAGGAATTCAGAGTGACAGTACTGAGAGTAGAGGCACTTTAATAAGCCCCGCCGGAACCGGG
>DWUV01000178.1 GCA_019120595.1 Candidatus Mediterraneibacter tabaqchaliae
TGCTGCGCCTCTCTGCGCTGCCGGTCCCTCATCCCTGTCTGCCGCACAACCGGCGGGGCAACAGGTATCCCTGTAACGGGAGAATCCCGGTCCGGGCTACTCTCCAAAGATTTGACCCAGACTGCTCGCAGGCGATGGCTTCACCGGGCTGTGCTGTCCCCTCTCACCGTCCGGGAACTCTCTGAAAACACCTCTGCGCCGGAAGTCCTGTCCTGTTCTCAGCAGTATTCTTTTACAATTCGTTTTTTATTATAGCGCAGGATTTCGGAATGTCAAGGAAAAATTAGATTGCACTCTGTTTTTTGCGATCCGCTTTTCTACAGTTTCTTTTTGGAATCAAATTTCTCCAGCACATCGTTCGCCCCGATCACGATCAGGATCCCGCCTTCCGGCAGCGGCTTCTGCGGATCCAGAGTCACATCGATCTTCCCGTTGATGATGATCCCCACCACATTGATGCCGAGGCGCTCACGCACATTGATGTCCACCAGCGTCCGTCCGACCCATTTATCCGGGACAGCGATCTCCACCATACTGTAGTCATTCGAGAGCTCGATCCAGTCCATGAATTCCCTGGATACCAGGCTTTTCGCCACTCTGCTCCCCATCTCGATCTCCGGATACACGATCCGGTCCGCTCCGACACGCTTAAGGATCGCACCCTGAAGTTTATTCTTTGCTTTCGCTACCACGAGCGGGATCCCCATCTCCTTGCAGAGCATGGTTGCCATGATGCCCGCCTCGAGATTTTCCGAAACCGCCACCACAACACCGTCCAGATTTTTTCCGCCCAGCGCCTGGAGCGCATCCGGGTCAGCCACATCCGCCTTCATCGCATAGGACACTTTGTCCGAGATATCCTGGATCTTCTCATAGGAGTCATCCATCACCAGCACGTCACACCCCATATTTTCCAGTGTGAGCGCCACGCTCTCTCCGAAACTCCCCAGCCCAAGTACAGCATACTGCTTTTCCATTGTCTATTCCTCCAAATATTTTCTGCTTTCATTCTTCTGATCCGGATACATCGGATCAGCCGCTCAGCCCCGGTCCGATTATCCGCGGCCAATCATCCAAGCATTACCTTCTCTTCCGGCAGTTCCCTGAACTGCGAACTCTTATCACTCTTTCCCGCAAATACCAGCGCCATTGTCAGAGGCCCGATACGGCCTATGTACATCATCAGCATCAGCACGATATGGCTCGCCCTCGTAAGGCTCGGCGTCAGATCCGCAGACAATCCTACTGTACCCATGGCGGATGCCGCCTCATACATCAGATCCAGCACATCCACTCCGGGCTCAAAGACAGTCAGCGCCATGATCCCTGCGAACAGGACCATAAATGTGATCAGCGCGATGGTAACGCCTGATTTGATGGATTCTGTAGCGATCTTGCGGTCAAAACACTCCGTGTCCCTGCGGTTCCTGAGCACGCAGAGCACGGTCAGGATCAGCATTGCCGCGGTGGTCGTCTTGATACCGCCGGCCGTACCTGCCGGGGAACCTCCGACAAACATCAGGATGCAGCCGATGAGCTTGGAGCTCTCCTCAAGCCCCGCCTGGGATACCGTAGCATACCCCGCTGTCCTTGTTGTCACAGACTGAAACATAGACGCCATGATCTTCTGGAATACATTCATATCCTTCATGGTCGCCGGGTTCTCGAACTCAATGATAAAGAAACACAGCGTGCCGAAAAGGATCAGTCCGGCAGTCATGATGATCACGATCCTGCTCTGGAGCGTCAGTCTTGTAAAGAGCCATTTCAGCGGCCGCTTTCTCTCTTTGCCGATCTTTCTCACATTGGCAGCGATATCATGCCACACAGGGAATCCCAGACCGCCCATCACGATCAGGAACATGGTCGTGAAATTGATCAGCGGCGACAGTGCATACTGCTGGAAACTGGTGCTTCCGATAATGTCGATCCCCGCGTTGCAGAATGCTGACACAGAGTGGAATATGGAATATCCGATCCCTGTGAGGACGCCATACTCAGGTATAAACTTAAAGGCAAACAGGACAGCTCCGATCCCTTCCACGAGAAAGGTCCCTTTCAGGATACGGATAACAAATTTGACCATTCCAGAAAGTGTATCCAGCCCGTACGCCTGCTGGATCGTGATCCTTCTTTTCATGGAGATCCGCTTGCCCAGCATCAGGTAAAACGCCGAGATACATGCAATGATCCCCAGACCTCCGATCTGGATCAGTATCACAAGTATGATCTTTCCCGCCACAGTGAACTGGTCCGCCGGGACGATCGTCACAAGTCCGGTCACACACACACTGGTCACCGAAGTAAAGAGCGCGTCAATAAACTCGATCGGCTTCTGGTTGCTGAACGGAAGCCAGAGGAGCACGCCCCCCAGAAAGATCACTCCAAAAAATCCAAGTGCAACGAGCTGCATTGTATTCAAACGCACGCGCCTTGCACTTTTTTTCTGCTCTTCCATATGAAATTATTTCTCCTATTTATACTTTCCTGCGGGCACGCTGACCAGGCCTGCGGGCGCAGGAGTCATTTCCAATTTAATATATCACTCTCCATATGGATTGACAAGAGAAGCGGCTGTAAAGAAAGAGCTAAAGAATGATTCCCAAAAAATCATTTTTCCATTTCTTCGATCACGCACTGATGCTCTCTTGTCCGCCTGTCGTAATTGATGCCGACCAGCAGGATCCTGCCCCGATAATCCTCAAGGCTTCTCACATACTCTCTCTTCCGGATCTGGCGGATCGCTCCATCAGCGCTTTTGTCCCATTTCAGCTCCACCACGAGCGCCGGCTTTTCCGGATGGTTCTTCCTCGGGATATACACCATATCCGCAAAGCCTTTCCCTGTCGGGAGCTCTCTGTATACAATATAAAACGCCCTTGCCGCATACAGCGCCAGAGAGATCGTATAGCTCAATGCATTCTCATCATTATATTGGATGTGGGAAGTCTCAAAATGAGCTTCCTCAATCCCCTTCACTGCAAGATCCGCCTGTTTCTGCCAGATCGCATTCAGCGTATCCGCAGAATTCTTCAGTGCCTCTGAAATACCGCCCCACTCTGAAACAGAGACCGCATTCACATACTCTCCCCGTATCTCGCTGTTCGGGATAAACGCTGTCCTTTCTCTCCTGTCATACCCCAGGTATCCGAGGTGGATAAGCAGAGTCAGCACGTCATCCTCCGTCCGGAGCGTAGTCATATCATTGGTAAAGCTCCCTGTTGTCACCGGGACAGCTTCCCCCGCGACCATACTGATCACATCGTCCCGAAGCCCTGCAAAATTCATATCAATGTACATTTTCAGCGCTTCAAATGTCTCTGTCTGATTCCAGTAATTTCCCGTCTTTCCGAACTGCATGCAGCTTACTACCGACCTCGGGCTGTACACATGCACAGCATCGCCAAGCCTGTACCCGTCATACCAGCCCTTCACCTCGGCCGGGTCCATCCCGTAATCTGCGCACAGAGCGTGCACTTCTTCCTCTGTAAATCCCGCATACTCTGCCAATGGACCCGGATCGATCATGGAAAACTCATCAAACATGTTCAGGGCAGAATGCGTGCCGTATTTTTTGATAGGAAGGATCCCCGTCATATAGGCAAGATGGATATAAGCCTTGTCTTTTAACAGATCCCGCAGAAAATCAAGATACATTTCCTGTGCGTCCTTATTTTCCCGGTTTTCCCTGAATACACAATCCCACTCATCGATAATGACCACAAACGGGCATTCGGTATTCCGATAAATATCCTGCATCGTCCGGGCTAAATTTTCTCTGTCAAAATACCGATAATCCGGGTATTCCTCCAACAGCTCCCAGAGCAGTGTCTTCCTTAGCAGAGAAAGCATGCCCTCCACACCCCTGCCCTGGCTCAGGAATTCCTGCATATTAATAAATATCGTATCATATCGGTTCAGGTGCTTCTCAAACGAATCGTCGGCCGCGATCTTCAGTCCCGCGAATAGCTCCCGTGATCCGCAGCCGCGGCTGTAATAGGCAGAGAGCATATTCGCAGCCATTGATTTCCCGAAGCGTCTCGGACGGCTCACACACACATTCTGCTGCTGCGTATTAAGCACTTTGTTTGTATAGCGGATCAGCCCGGTCTTATCTACATAAATTTCCGAATTCAGGGCTTTTATGAAATTGTCATTGGACGGATTCAGATAACTTCCCATGCGGCTTCTCCCCTTATTTTGCCCGGCTTATACTTTAAACCGGTATCCCACTCCCCAGATCGTCTCGATATACTGTGGATGAGATGTATCATACTCGATCTTCTCACGGATCTTCTTAATGTGCACCGTCACAGTGGCGATGTCCCCGATGGATTCCATATCCCAGATCTCCCGGAACAGTTCTTCCTTTGTGTACACATGGTTCGGATGGCTCGCCAGAAAGGTCAGCAGGTCAAATTCCTTTGTCGTAAAATTCCTCTCCTCGCCGCCGACCCATACGCGCCGCGCGGTCGTATCGATCTTCAGCCCGCGGATCTCGATCACCTTATTCTCCTCCACATTGCTTCCGATCAGCCGCTCATAGCGCGCCAGGTGCGCTTTCACCCTTGCGACCAGCTCGCTCGGGCTGAACGGCTTGGTCATATAATCGTCCGCACCCAGGCCGAGCCCTCTGATCTTATCGATGTCATCCTTCTTCGCCGACACCATGATGATCGGGGTATTCTTCTTATCCCTGATCTGGCGGCAGATCTCAAACCCGTCCACTCCCGGCAGCATCAGATCCAGGATGATCAGGTCGAAATCTTCCTCCATCCCCTTTTTCAGTCCGGTCTCCCCGTCATTGGCGACTTCCACCTCAAAATTGCTCAGCTCCAGATAATCTTTCTCCAGATCTGCAATGCTCTCCTCGTCTTCCACGATCAAAATACGCTTACTCATCGATCGGTACCTCCTGATATTTTCTGATCACAAAATACATTGTGGTGCCAGTGCCCTCTTCACTGGTCGCCCATATATTCCCGCCGTGTTCCTCCACGATCTTCCTGACAATGGAAAGGCCGATGCCGCTCCCGCCCTTCGAAGAATTCCGCGATGCGTCCGTGCGGTAAAATCTGTCAAAAATATAAGGCAGATCCTTTGCTGCGATCCCTTTCCCGTTGTCCCCCATCTCGACCTGGATGAAATCTCCCACATCCTTTATATCCATCGTGATCCTCGTCTGCGGCTTATCCACATACTTCAGCGAATTGGACACGATATTGTTGATAACTCTCCTGAGCTGCTCCGGATCCACGATCACCTTGCAGTCCTCCTCCATCCAGTTCCGGTAAGAGAACTCCACGCCCTTTGCCTCCAGTTCCATGCGCAGGTCCTCCGCGCAGTCCTCGAAATATCCTTTCGCGGAGATCGTCGTAAAATTGTACGGGATCCTGTTCGTATCGATCTTGGAATACAGAGTCAGCTCATTAATGAGAAGGTCCATCTCATTAGCCTTATTATAAATGGTCTTGATATATCTGTCCATCTTTTCCGGCGTATCCGCCACTCCGTCCATGATCCCTTCCACATACCCCTTTATGGCAGTGATCGGCGTCTTCAGATCATGGGAAATATTACTGATCAGCTCCTTATTTTCCCGGTCAAACGCCACCTTTTCTTCCGCGTTCGCCTTCAGGCGCAGTCTCATTTCCTCAAAGTCCTGGCAGAGCTGCCCGATCTCATCATCCGAATCCTGCCGGATCTCAAAATCCAGGTTTCCCTCACGGATGTTTCGCGCCGCCTTCTGGAGCTTGGCCAGCGGAACAGATATCCCCCGGTAGATCCAGTAGATCAGAAGCCCGGTCGTCAGAAACACCACCATCAGGTACATCTGCTGGATCTCATTTACCCGTTCCGGCGCAAAGGTGTGCATTGCCACAGAGGTAAAGATCGTCGGCAGGATCATGACCGAGATAAAAACAATGAGAAGTTTTGTCCTGAGTTTCATGGAAATCCTCCTTTGTCAAAATATTCTGAAAGCTTTTCCCAGAGGGGTCAGACCCCTTTGAAAAGGGGTCTGACCCCTCTTCCCCAAATCGTCTGAAAATTCACAAAAACAAAAGAGCCAGGCGCCCATTTCCAGTCCCCCTGACTCTTTTTTGCTCCATTATATATATTTTACAGATATTTCTTCAGTGCGTCAACCTTATCCAGCTTCTCCCACGGGAGGTCCAGGTCATGACGCCCGAAGTGTCCGTACGCTGCCGTCTGTTTGTAGATCGACCTGCGCAGATCAAGCATTTTTATAATGCCCGCCGGACGGAAATCAAAGTTCTCCCGGATGATCTCCACCAGCTTCCCATCTGACACTTTCCCTGTCCCAAAGGTATCCACTGAGATCGATGTCGGCTGCGCGACGCCGATCGCGTAGGAAAGCTGGATCTCACATCTCTTAGCCAGCCCTGCCGCCACGATATTCTTTGCCGCATACCTCGCCGCATAGGCAGCGGAGCGGTCTACCTTCGTGCAGTCCTTCCCGGAGAAAGCACCGCCGCCGTGGCGCGCCATGCCGCCATAGGTATCCACGATGATCTTGCGCCCTGTCAGTCCGCTGTCCCCGTGCGGTCCGCCGATCACGAACCTTCCCGTAGGATTGATAAAGAACTTCGTCTCCTCGTCAACCATTTCCGCGGGAATGATCTCGTCAAATACATATTTCTTAATATCCTCATGGATCTGCTCCTGCGTCACATCCGGGTCATGCTGCGTGGAAAGGACAACCGCATCCAGCCTTTTCGGGATCCTGTCCTCATCATACTCCACCGTGACCTGTGTCTTCCCGTCCGGGCGGAGATACGGGAGCGTCCCGTCTTTGCGCACTTCCGTCAGACGGCGCGCCAGCTTGTGCGCCATTGCGATAGGATAAGGCATATACTCCTCCGTCTCGTCGGACGCATACCCGAACATCATTCCCTGGTCCCCTGCACCGATCGCCTCGATATCATCCTCTGACATCTTATGCTCTTTCGCCTCCAGCGCTTTGTCAACGCCGAGCGCAATGTCCGCTGACTGCTCATCGATCGTCGTGATGACACCGCATGTGTCCGCGTCAAATCCAAACTTCCCTCTTGTATATCCGATCTCGCGGACTGTATCGCGCACGATCTTCGGGATGTCCACGTACGCCTTTGTCGTGATCTCGCCCATGACCATGACCATTCCTGTCGTACAGCATGTCTCACACGCCACACGGCTCATGGGATCCTGCTCCATCAGGGCATCCAGGATCGCGTCTGAGATCTGGTCGCACATCTTATCCGGATGTCCTTCTGTCACTGACTCGGAAGTAAATAATAATTTCTCCATCTGTTTCTCCTTTCTCAGATCCGGCGCATTGTATGCCGGTATAACTTTCCTTTCTCCACCAAACGAAAACAGCCCGCACAAGCGGACTGTCACTCTATCACAACAATCCTCTTATTGTTCGATCACTCGCTCAGGTTGGCACCTTCCTTTCAAGGGGTTGCCGCAGCTTCACAGATCCTTTGTATCTCCACCGCTCTGAATAAGAGAAAGTCTGGTTATTTAATTTGCAATGTTCCACTGAATGACCTTACATCATAACCCCCGGAATGTCAATAGGTCTATTGATATTTCTTTAGATTACTTTAACGGTCTCCCGCTCACTCCTGCTTTTCCGTGATCATACCCTTATCATCGATCTGTACATTTGGCGACAGACCTTCCAGGAAATCAAACATTTCTCTCTGCTTCCCGGCGTCTTCGATATACTGTGTAGTAAATCCGGTCTGAAGGCAGGGTGTAAAGGACATCTGCTCCAGCCCGTCCACGGATATCTCCAGGTTCAAAAGCCCCGTGTACTTCGTCTCTCCGTTGAACCAAAAATCTCCCATACTGTAGATCACAGGTTTTCCGTCCATATATTCCATCCCCTGGAGCACATGCGGGTGGCCTCCCACCACGATATCAGCCCCCGCGTCAAGAAATTCTTTTCCCTGCGCAGTCTGATAAGCTGCATACTGGTTCACGTCTTCCGGCCCCCAGTGGATGTACGCGATCAGATAATCACACTCCTTTGATGCCTCTGCGATCACCTGGTCATACAGCGATGTATCGTAGGCTTCCAATATCCCCGGTGTATCTTCTCCTGCCGCCGGTGTATAGAGGGTCAGCTCCGCGTTGCTCGCCGCCACGAATCCTATCTTCATTCCGTTAATGATGAAGTATACCGGGCGCCCGGCTTCCTTTATGTTCCTCCCGCCGCCCACATAGGGGATTCCCGCCTTATCAAGATAGTCCAGAGTATCCAGCATCCCTTCTTCCCCATAATCATAGATATGGTTATTCGCCAGAGACACCAGATCTGTCCCCATCTCTTCAAGCAGTGCCATCCGCTCCGGCTTCGCCCGGAATGTATAGAGCTTTCCCGCCAGCGCTTCACCGCGGTCGCTCACCGTATACTCATGGTTCAGGTAAAAGATATCCGCACTTCCTGTGAGTTCCAGTATCTCCGGTGAAATGCACGCTTCAAGGTCATCCACTTCATCATATTTGTCGATCACAAACCCGTCCTCTTCCAGGCAGAGATCTCCTGCCACGGTCACCGTCACAGTATCCTTCCCGCTGCCCTCAGACCCGGCGCGCGTCTCCGGAGCAGAGCGCTCCCCTTTCACAAAGATCCCGTTTGCTTCTGCTGTATCCTCATCCGCCAGCAGCCCCTGATATTTATCCGAGAGGACGTGCATCGTCGCCCCAAGGATCTGATAAGCCTCCTCAGATGTAAAATCCCCGTCCGCCACGGCTTCCGGCAGCCCCGATGCCATCTCTTCCGGATATGCTTCCGCCACCCACTGCGCAAAAGCACTTCCCTCAGCTCCGCTTTCCTGCATTGCCGCTGTTTCCTGCGCCCCCTCTCCCAGAAATGCCTCATATCCCGCCGCAACCACACTCTTGACTTTTTTCTCCTGCCGGTCCTTCTCTGCCTGCTGCGCCTTCCGCTGCTCTTCCCGCTGCTTTTCCTTCTGCTGGCCGCGCCATATTCCTGTCCCCGCAGCCACCAAAGCCGCGATCACTGCGACTCCTGCCACACAGACAGCGAGCCTCCTTCTTCTGGCCCTCCGCAGTCTTCTCCGGCGCAGTTCCTCTCTTCTTCTCCTGCTGTACCTGTTTCCTTCCATTTCTTTTGTACTCCTGCACAAAAGGCAGGACCGCTCCGATCCTGCCATCTCTTTGCCTATCCTACTTTTAATTTGAATTTCTGGATCTCTTTCTCGCTGGACACTTTCTCGATCATTCCGCCGAGGCTCTGGAGCTTCTCTTCGAAGCGCTCATACCCTCTCTGGATATATACGATATCATCCACGATCGTAATGCCGTCTGCCGCCAGGCCCGCGATACAGAGAGCCGCTCCCGCTCTCAGGTCCGGCGCGCTCACCCTTGCGGCGGAAAACTTTTCCACGCCTTCTATGGTCGCCGAATTGCCCTCGACTTTTGCGATCGCCCCCATACGCGCCAGCTCGCCGAGATATTTAAACCTGTTCTCGAAAATACTCTCCGTGATCGTGCTCGTTCCCTTCGCCAGTGCAAGGACTACACCGATCTGGGGCTGCATATCCGTCGGATATCCCGGGTAGGGCAGCGTCTTGACCTGAGTGCATCTGAGGCGTCCCTTTGCCACCACGCGCACAGCGTCGTCGAATTCTTCCACCTCGCACCCGATGTCCACCAGCTTGGAGATCGTAGCGTCCAGATGCTTCGGGATCACGTTGAGCACCGTGACATCTCCTTTTGTAGCTGCCGCCGCGAACATAAATGTCCCCGCCTCGATCTGGTCCGGGATGATGGAATACTCCGTCTTATGCAGAGACTTCACACCACGGATCTTGATCACATCCGTGCCGGCTCCTCTGATATTCGCGCCCATGCTGTTCAGGAAGTTTGCCACATCGACCACATGAGGTTCTTTCGCCACATTTTCCATGATCGTCACACCGTCAGCCAGTGCCGCCGCCATCATGACATTGATCGTCGCGCCCACGGTGACCACGTCAAAGTAAAGATGGGTCCCCTTCAGCCTCTCCGCCTCGGCAACGATCTTTCCGTGCTCGATATCCACGTCTGCCCCCAGCGCCCGGAAGCCTTTCAGATGCTGGTCGATCGGCCTGCTGCCGATATTGCACCCGCCCGGCAGCGCCACCTCAGCGCGTTTGTATTTCCCGAGCAGCGCTCCCAAAAGATAATAGGACGCTCTGATCTTCTTGATATAATCATACTCTATATTAAAATCACCGATCGTACCGCCATTGATCTTAACAGTATGCCGGTCAATGCGCTGTACCATTGCCCCGATCCCGCCGATCGCTTCGATCATCACATTGACATCATTGACATCCGGCAGATTATCGATCAGGACTGTCTCATCTGTCATGATCGCTGCCGCAAGGATCGCAAGAGCCGCATTCTTGGCGCCACCGATCTCCACTTCCCCTACCAGCGGATTTCCGCCTTTGATGATATATTGCTCCATTTCGCACCTCGATTAACATTCTGTTATCATATCTGTACCTTCATTCAGCCGAATTTATTGTACCACAAAAACGGCTTTTTCCAAAGCCCTATTTTAGTTTGGGTAATGTCCCCTTGTCAAGTTTTTTACGCCTTTTGTATTTTTTTCGGCGTTTTTTCACTGCATTCAGGACATTTTCTATTGTCTCTTCTATGCGGCAGCCGTCCTCACAGACCGTGATATCCGCATACTTTTCAAAATACGGCGTCCTCTCATCGTACAGATCCCTCAGGGACTGCCCCTCCCGCAGCACCACGCCGCGCTTTTTCGGGTTCCTTATCCTCTTCTTTATTGTCTGATAAGAAGCCTTTAAGTATACCACTGTGCCGATTTTTTTATAATGTTCCATGGCTTCCCTGCAGTAGATCACGCTCCCGCCCGGGGATATGACTGCATTCTCCGGGTTGACAGCCGCGTTCACCTGGTTTTCGATCTTCAGGAAACCTTCCTGCCCCTGCTCGGCAATGATCTCCCTGAGCAGTTTTCCCTCCTGCTCCTGGATCAGAAGATCCGTATCGATAAACTGCATTCCGAGACGCTTTGCCACCACAATGCCCACTGTGCTCTTACCAACTGCCGGCATGCCGATAAATATGAGATTTTTCTTTTTATAATTCATTGTCTTTTCATCCTGTCTGTCGCTGGGCGCATTCCAGTCTGCCTGCGGCGCCCGTTTTTCTGTCGATTTTCAGCTGTTTTTCCGATCAATGGAAGATCAATAGAAGCGCCTGCACCTTCGCCGGTGGTCACACCGCCGCCTGTAAAGTTCCTGATAAAGCATGACTTCGACCAGGTCGCGCAAAGACTTCGCTTCGACCCTTTCTCTCTCCCTGCATCCGCCGCAGAAAATCCCGTGCCTGTCTGCGTTTTCGCAGATACGGCCGCACATCAGCTTCAGCTGCAGTTTATCAGGATACTGGTCATACATCATGCTGTTTTCGTATTCCATGCGGTCGCATTCTTCTTCCACATAGGGAAGGATCTGCTTCGGGATATCCGGATACATACTCCTCAGATATTCGAAATCCCTTCTCTCGGTCCTCTCGTCATCATATGAAAACGGGACCGGATAAGCCATATAATACGGCATTTTTTCATTCATACACGTCACTCCCGGACAGACAATATATATAGGTAATATATGCACGTCTGAGCTCCGCTGTGACAGCGCATGGCCGCCCCGGACCGGGAGAGTCCGTGCTCTGCGTGTTACTCGCTCTCCCTGAGTATCCTCTGGATCTCAAAACGGGTTTCCCCGACTCCGATAATGTCATCCCTCTGGATCACAGCCGGGCCGTCCAGCCGCTCTCCGTTTAAGTATGTGCCGTTTCTCGATCCCTCATCCTTCAGATAAAGCTTATCTCCTCTGTGGATAATGACGCAGTGTACCTTGGACACTCTTCCGTCCCCGGCCACCGGCAGGTACTTCTCATACATACTGCCGTCCTTTCCTCTGCCGATGCCGACGGTGTCATAAAATGTAAATGTATATTTATCCCAGCTGTCAATATCTTCCAGAATGATCTTCCACAGTCTTTTTTTCTTCCTGCGCGGGCGCTCCTCACGCTCCCGCGGATCATCCGCTTCCCTTCTGCGCCTGCGCTGCAGGACATCGGGATCGTCCTCATCACCGCCGTATCCATAGCCGTGTCTTCCTCCGCCGGCATATACCGCCCTGTCGCTGCGCTTCTTTATACTGTGAAATGATACCGCCAGCATGGCAATACATCCCGCCGCCAGCGCAAACATTAATATCCAGTACCACATAAAATCTATCACTCCTTTAAGTCATAATACTACTATACTTTTTACAGCCGGGCAAGTAAAAATCGCGGTTTTTGTCGGATCGCGCGGTAGCATACCGGGGCTTTCTATGTTAGAATATCCGTGTCGTTTATATTTAACACGGCGGGCGATGCCTGCAGAGCACAGTGCATCCGCGCCATTTGAAAGGAGACTTATATGAGCATCATCCGACCATTCCGCGGGATCCGTCCCAAAAAGGAGCTCGCCTCTTCTATCGCGGCTCTCCCCTATGACGTATACAGCAGCGCAGAGGCGCGTGAGATCGTCCGGGCCAATCCGCTTTCCTTCCTGAAGATCGACCGGGCTGAGACCCTTCTTCCCGAAGGGACTGACATGTACTCTTCCCAGGTGTATGAGACCGCACGGGATACGCTTGACGAAATGATCCGGGACGGCTCTTTTATCCAGGACAGTGCGGACTGTTACTATATATATGCGCTTACCATGGGCGGGAGGACACAGACAGGACTCGCAGCCTGCGCGTCCATTGATGATTACACAAACGGTGTGATCCTCCGGCACGAAAAAACTCTCGATGCGAAAGAGCAGGACCGCATCCGGCATATTGACACATGCAGCGCGCAGACCGGTCCCATCTTTCTCACCCACCGTCCGGACGACGCCCTGCGCCGGATCACAGAGCGCATAAAAAGCGGGGATTCCCTGTATGATTTTACCAGTCCTGACGGAGTCCGGCATCAGGTATGGAAGATCGATGATCCGGATGATACCGAGAGGATTTCCCGGATCTACGCAGGCATCTCTCATCTTTACATCGCGGACGGCCACCACAGAGCCGCCTCGGCGGTAAAAGTCGGCTTGTCCAGAAGAGCCGCAGACCCGGATTTTTCCGGCACAGAGGAGTACAACTTCTTTCTCTGCGTCCTCTTCCCCTCGGATGAACTTAAGATATACAGTTATGACCGTGTCGTCACAGATAAGAACGGCTATACATTTGCTTCATTTCTTGATAAGATAAAAGATGGCTTTGATATCACCCTGGTCGGCAACAGACCATACCGCCCTGCGGACAAGGGCGAATTCGGGATTTACTCTGACAGCACATGGTACCGCGCCCGGGCGCACTCCGCCCTCCGCTCCGATGACCCTGTCAGCGGACTCGACGTATCCCTGCTCCAGGACCACATCCTTGCTCCCATCCTCGGGATCAGAGACCCGAAAACGGATCCCCGCATCCGTTTTGTCGGAGAGATAAAAGGATTTGAAGCACTGGAAAAAATGGCTGACGCTTCCGGCGGGATCGCATTTTCCATGCACCCCACTTCCATGGAAGAGCTTCTGCGCATCGCGGACTCCGACAGGCTGATGCCCCCCAAATCCACATGGTTTGAGCCAAAGCTCAGGAGCGGGCTTTTTATACACCGTTTCTGACCACTATATAAAAAATAAATTTCATAGGAGATGTTTTCATGGAAAGAAATGACCTTTGTTGGTGTGGCAGCGGTAAAAAATACAAAAAGTGCCACATGCCTATTGAAGAAAAAATGCTTTTGCACGCGGAAAAGGGCGAGATCGTTCCCACCCGCCAGCTCCTTAAGACTCCGGCGCAGATCGCGAAGATCAAAGAGAGCGCTGCGCTTAACACAGCTGTCCTGGACGAAGTCGCAAAGCATATCCGCATCGGCATGAGTACAGCCGAGATCGATGAGATCGTCCACAGCTTTACAGTAAAACACGGCGGCATCCCCGCCCCCCTGAACTACCAGGGCTTCCCGAAAAGCGTGTGCACCTCCGTCAACAATGAGATCTGCCACGGTATCCCGGACAAAGAGATCATCCTGAAAGAGGGAGATATCATCAATGTCGACGTGTCCACCATTCTTGACGGATATTTCTCTGACGCTTCCCGCATGTTCAAGATGGGAAAAGTTTCCGAGCGCGCAGAGCGTCTCGTGCGCGTCACCGAAGAGTGCGTTGAGCTCGGCCTTGCCGCCGCAAAACCATGGGGACACCTGGGAGATATCGCTGACGCGATCAACACCCACGCCAGGGCAAACGGATACTCCGTCGTAGAAGAGATCGGCGGGCACGGGATCGGCCTCGCCTTCCACGAAGATCCCTTCGTAAGCTATGTGACCCCGAAAGGAAGCGAAATGCTCCTTGTCCCGGGCATGATGTTCACGATAGAGCCCATGATCAACGAAGGCAGCCCGGACTTCTTCGTCGATGAAGATAACGGATGGACCGTGTACACCATCGACGACGGTCTGTCCGCACAGATCGAGTATATGGTGCTCGTCAAAGAAGACGGGATAGAAGTCCTGACGAAATAAATCTGTATTTGTGGGGGAGCCGGCTTGTCGGCGAAACGTCCGAAAACAGTGAAGCGCGGATGTCGAGGACGTATTCAGCGCGGGGATATGGCTGGCA
>DWUV01000179.1 GCA_019120595.1 Candidatus Mediterraneibacter tabaqchaliae
AACCGGCGGTGCCGGAGTTGCCTTGCCGGCAGGAATCTGTAATTTGATATAACCTTCTACTTTTTTTGCCATTTCAATTACCTCCTTGTGGTATTCGCGGGGCGCTGCCCCTCCCACTCATCTTTAATCCATTTTTTTCACTTCTGAAAAACTAAGTTCAACCGGAGTTTCGCGGCCAAACAGCTCAACATTGATCGACAGGCTCTTCTTCTGTTCGTTCATGCTCTGCACAACGCCCACAGTTCCTTCCCACGCGCCGCTCAATACAACGACCGTGTCGCCCACGCTGAAATTGACGATCACATTCTCCCGCTTGATGCCCAGGTTTGCCATCTCGCTTTCCTCGAGCGGCACCGGCTTGGAACCCGGTCCCACGAAACCGGTAACGCCGCGTGTATTTCTCACGACATACCATGTATCGTCATTCATGATCATGTGGATCATGACATATCCCGGGAACATTTTCCTCTGGACTGCCTTCTGGACGCCGTTCCTGAGCTCCGTGACTTCCTCCATGGGAACGCGGACCTCGAGGATCTGATCTTCCAGGTGACGGTTTTCGATCGTCTTGTCAATGTTCGCCTTAACTTTGTTTTCATACCCTGAATAAGTATGAACTACATACCATTTTGCCTCTGACATAAAATCACCTTTCCGCTGCGGTCAACTATTTCACCAAAAAGTCAATCCCGTATCTGAGGATCGCATCGATCACTGCGATCACCGCTCCGAGAACTACAGATACAGTAACGACCGCCGTGGTCTGTTTAGCAAGTGTTTTTTTGTCTGGCCAAATGATCTTCTTAAACTCTGCCTGAAGTCCTTTGAACCAGCTCCTCTTCTGAGTCTTTTCTTTTTCACTCATATGCTGCTTCCTCCTGACGATTACTTCGTCTCTTTATGCAGAGTGTGTGTCCTGCAGAATCTGCAGTACTTTTTGGTTTCCATGCGGTCCGGATGAGCTTTCTTATCCTTTGTCATGTTGTAGTTACGGTTTTTGCATTCCGTACACTCCAGTGTAATTCTTGTGCGCACAACTTCCACCTCTCTTTTTACTTATTCACCTGCGTGTTACTGATGGCTGCGAAAACCATCGATTTTTAGGCATAAAAAAAAGACCTAACTTCCATTCGCCGTAGTATTGTACCACGGCGGATGGAAGTACGTCAAGGTCTTTTACTTATTTTCTATTGTTTCCGCTGCCTGACGGTCCTGTGTTTTTCCGCTTTCGTCATCCCCGGCCTCTACCTTCTTTCCATCGGAAATATCTCTGCGTTTCTTTCTTAAATGTTTGTATACACTTGCCTTAAACAAGGTATACACCACAGATACGATGGGGATGAAGATCAGCATGCCCACAATCCCCATCAGGCTGCCGCCGATCGACACCGCCGCCAGCACCCAGATCGAAGGAAGTCCCACGGAGCTCCCCACGACCTTCGGGTAGATCAGGTTCCCCTCGATCTGCTGGAGGATCAGGAACGTCACCACAAACACCAACATCTTCATAGGATCCACCATCAGGATCAGAAAGGCTCCCACGAAGCAGCCGATGAACGCGCCGAAGATCGGGATCAGGGCTGTAAAAGCGATCAGCACACTCACCAAAAGCGTATACGGCATATTCAGTATGCTCATAACGATAAAGAACATGCAGCCCAGGATCAGGGCCTCCACACACTGGCCGGTAAAGAAACTGGAAAATGCTTTTGATGCCAGACCCGCCACCTCAAAGAGCCACTCGCAACGCCTTTCAGGGAAAAATGCATACACTACCTTCTTAACCTGCACGCTCAGCTTTTCTTTCTGGAGAAGCACATAGCAGGAAAAAACGAATGCAATGACAAAAGTCGTAACCCCGCTCACGATGGAGCCGATGGCAGACATCGTTGAATTCAGGATATCACCCGCGCCGTTCTGGAAAAAACTAACCGCCTGATCCGTCAGTTTGTCCACATCCAGGTTCAGCTCCGCAAGCCAGGCTCCGATTTCCTTATTATCTGTAAATATTTCCTCCAAGAACTCCTGCGCCTCAGGGATAAATGTCTGGATCGTCCTTCCCAGTGAGACGACAGTCCTTGTAAGTTCCGGGATGACTACAAACATCACCAGCACGATGACCCCGATCACGATCGCCAGAGTCATGATCAGGGACACCGGCCGCGCCAGCTTCTTTACGATCTTCTTATCTTTCAGATGCCGGTTCCCGAAGATTTTCTCTTCCAGGAAGCTCATCGGGATATTCAGGACAAACGCGATCCCGCCGCCCAGCAGAAAAGGCAGGATGATCCGAAATGCCGCCCCGGCCCATTCAAACAGGAGCTTATAATTCCAGAGGGCGATCAGGATAATGACCGTAAAGAGGATCAGCTCTCTTAATTTCCTCATGTTTTCTTTATTCAGATTCATAATACCTCCCTGCTGCCAGTCACTTCTTGCTGCTGTATTTTATTCTTACATTCCAGCCCGCTTTTCCTGCTTCTCCGTTTCATATTTCACGTTTTTTATTCTAACACGGCTTTCTGCAGGCATCAAGGCGTTTCCTGTATTCTTGCCGTTTCCCGCATTCTTTGTTTTCCGTATTCCTCAGCGATGCGGATCCCTTCCGCAGTCTCGCACGCCTGGCGGTAATAGTACTCCAGCGCCGTCTCGAGCACCTGCGGCCGCTTCCCGGCGAGAAGGTCAGGGCTCAGCAGGACTTCCCGACGGTAGGCCAGTATCCGCTCCCCTGTCCTGATATAATTTTCCTGTGTCTCCAGATCCACGATAAGCTGAGGGGACTCTCCGATATAGAGGATACTGCCCTCACGCTTCATCCTGATATGTTCTTTTTCTTCCATTACCAGTACCGCTCCCTTTTCCAGATCTTTTTTCCGTGATAAAACAGGCTGAGATACTCCGCTTTCTCCCGGATCGTCTCCGCGATCTCCCCGGCACGCGCTTTCGGCATCTCTGTATATCCGGTCAGGAGAGCTTCTGCTTCTTCCGGAAAATCCCGCAGGACATCCAGGTCCAACTGGCTTCCATTCCTTACAAAGCGCAGCATTTCCACCTCCCTCTTACAGAAGGAATTAACCTGCAGCTCCAGAAGATTCCTTTTGTGCGGTATCACGTCCCTGTCGTAAAACAGGGCGTTCCCCGTATCAAAGATTGGCGCCATGCCGGTCAGGCGGCGCTCTTTCGGGTCATACATGAATCCCATGTTATTCAGGTGCCTGTCCACATTGGACAGGATAAAGTCTGTCATGACCGTATACTCGAGCTGGGAACGGACATCCTCTTCTTCCATCCCAAGCTCCATTGCCCGGGCGGTCAGCGCCTCATAAAGAGAAGTATCATTGGGGATCTTCTGATCCATTAAGATCTGGTATGCGGAAACGAACTCTTCTGCTTCTGATGTAAACAGCGGGCTCAGTGAACAGGGATATATTTTCCCGTCCATATTTACCTCTTCGATCTGGTATCGGACATATCTCTTCCATTTCAGCCGTTCATGCAGTCGGCTGGCGATCACTTCATTTACTGCCTGCTGCCCGTAATAAGTTCCGCTCACTTTCATCAGGCAGCGGATTCCGTCTTTTATGACCCATTTTTTTTTCATATCCCCGTTCACAGAAGAAGATGGAGAAAGTGCCAGTGTGCCCGGCGTATCCTGCCCGCTCATCTGCGTTTCTGTATCCGTGAGCATACTGCCCAGTTCATCGGAAAAAACATTTTTAAAAAAATTAAGTTCTTCCCAATGCAGTTCACGTTCGACCGGCTGCATCCAGTAGTGATCTGTAAGGCTCAGGCCGTAAGACCGGAGCATCAGCGCCTGGCTGGTCGGCACGCCTGTCCGGCTCAGCACCTGGCGCAGTCCCCCGCGGGAGTCCGGGATCGCGCGGAGAGCCCACCACTGCGGCAGACTTCTTCCGTCCCGGCTGATTCCGGCCGGGAGTTCCTCTGGCTGATAGACAGCCAGGACATACCCGATCTGTCCCGTATGCATATCGATCTGCACCATAGCCACATCCAGATCTTTATGTTTCAGCACATATAATCCGCTCTGAGGGAGAGGATTCCCAGCACAGGAATGATCCTGTCCGTCTTCATTGCTATGGTTCCACATCATAGGCTGTCTCCTTATAATGATGCGCTTCCTCCAGCATCATATCCTTCACCTTCATCAGCCGGATCTGTGTGCTCCGCTCATTCTCGTCCAGCTTCATGGTAATATACTTTATGCTCTCCTCCGTCTCCGGTATGATCACATGCTCCAGCGCGTTCACGCGGCGCCTTGTCTTCTCGATCTCCGCCGCCATGAGCTGGCACGCCTTCTCCACTTCCGCCAGGCGGATCATATCCGGCAGGACATCCGCCAGTGACTTTACCGCGCCGTCCAGATCGCCGGATGTAAATGCAAACCCATATGAATAGATATCATTCTCATCGGCCGTGCGCATCTTATACTCAAAAACCGGGATATCTACGCTCATGACATTCTTGTCGCCGGCTTCCAGAGAGACTTCCTGCTTCGGCGCCATCAGAGCAGTGTTGAGCGCCGCCTCGGACATTCCGGCTTTGGCAATGACAAAATTCCGGTTTGCAGACCTGATGCCAGCTTCCACCTTCACGCGCACTTCCATATTCTCACGGACAAGGTCAAGATACTGACGCATCAGCTCATCCCGCTTGTCCTTTAATAATTTGTGCCCTCGGATGGCAGTGATCCGCTTCTTTTTCAGACGGGTCAGCTCCATCCTGGTCGGATTCACCTGTTTCGCTGCCAAAACGCCACCTCCTTCAAAATTGTCAGACAATTTGACCAAAAGGGGTCTGACCCCTTTTGCCCAAGCTGTCAGAATATTCTCGCCCTTCCGGGCTTCCGGGACAGACCCGCTCCGCTTACGCTTCGGGGTCAGTCTATTTTTCGCCCTTCCGGGGCTTCCGGGACAGACCCGCTTCGCTACGCTTCGGGGTCAGTCTATTCTTCGCCCTTCCAGGCTTCCGGGACAGACCCGCTCCGCTACGCTTCGGGGTCAGTCTATTCTTCGCCCTTCCAGGCTTCCGGGACAGACCCGCTCCGCTACGCTTCGGGGTCAGTCCCGTAGTATTCGTCCAGGTATTTGTCGTCGATGCGTTTCAGTTCTGTCCTGGGCAGCATCCGCAGCAGCTTCCACCCGATGTCCAGTGTCTCCCCGATGCCGCGGTCGGTATGATATCCCTGGGAAACGTATTCCTGCTCAAACGCGTCGGCGAATTTTGCGTACATGAGGTCGATCTCTGTCAGCGCCGCCTCGCCCAGGATGACCATGAGTTCTTTCGCGTCTTTTCCGCGCGCATATGCGGCGAAGAGCTGATTCATGGTGTTGGAATGGTCGGCACGTGTCTTGCCCTCGCCGATCCCCTTATCCTTCAGACGGGACAGGGACGGGAGCACGTCGATGGGCGGCATGATCCCTTTCCGGTAGAGTTCACGGCTTAAGATGATCTGCCCCTCTGTGATATATCCGGTCAGGTCCGGGATGGGATGGGTCTTATCGTCCTCAGGCATGGTCAGGATGGGGATCATGGTGATGCTTCCCTTTTTCCCGTTCTGGCGGCCGGCTCTCTCGTAGATGGAGGCGAGATCCGTGTACATGTATCCCGGATAGCCGCGGCGTCCCGGCACTTCCTTGCGGGCTGCCGACACCTCGCGGAGCGCGTCCGCATAATTGGTGATATCCGTCAGGATGACGAGCACATGCATCTCTTTCTCAAAAGCAAGATACTCTGCCGCGGTCAGCGCCATCCTGGGCGTAGCGATACGCTCGATGGCCGGGTCATTGGCCAGGTTGATGAACAGCACGGTGCGGTCAAGGGCTCCTGTCTCCCGGAAACTCTCGATAAAGAAGTTGGACTCTTCAAAGGTGATTCCCATTGCCGCGAATACAACGGCAAAGTTCTCATCCGTCCCCAGCACCTTCGCCTGTCTCGCGATCTGCGCGGCAAGCTGGGCGTGGGGCAGACCCGACGCGGAGAAGATCGGCAGCTTCTGTCCACGGACCAGCGTGTTCAGCCCGTCTATGGCGGACACGCCGGTCTGGATAAACTCCTCGGGATAGCTCCTGGCAGCCGGGTTCATGGGCAGGCCGTTGATATCCATGCGCGCGTCCGGCAGGATCTCCGGTCCCTCGTCGATCGGGCTGCCGAGGCCGTCGAACACCCGGCCCAGCATATCTTCCGATACGCCCAGCTCCATGCTCCGCCCGAGAAAACGCACCCTGCTGTTGGAAAGGTTGATCCCGGCAGAGCTCTCAAAAAGCTGTACGAGCACATCGCTCCCGTTGACTTCCAGCACTTTGCAGCGCCTTGTCTCCCCGTCCGCGAGCTCGATCTCGCCCAGCTCGTCATATGTCACGCCTTCCACGCCGCGCACCAGCATCAGCGGTCCGGCTACTTCCTGTATGGTCCTGTACTCTTTGGGCATTTACCGTTCCTCCTTTCCGAATGCATTGGCGATCTGCACGCTTAATTCTTCATCTGCTTTCCTGAATTCTTCGTCCAGGGCGTCCTCATGCACATATTTGAATCGCCCGATCTGCTCCCTCACCGGCATGGAGAGGAGCTTCTGAAGGGACGCCCCCTCCGCGAGCGCCTGCACTGCCCTGTCATAAAACGCATTGACAAGCGTCATCATCATGTGCTGCTTTTTCAGCGAAGTATACGTGTCCACCTCGTGGAAGGAATTCTGGTGCAGGAAATCCTCGCGGATGGATCTCGCCGCCTCCATTTTCAGCCTGTCGCCAGGGGAGAGCGCGTCCATTCCGACCATCTTCACGATCTCTTCCAGCTCCGCCTCTTCCTGGAGGAGCGTCATCATCTTCTGGCGTCCGGCCATCCAGTCCTCAGCCACATTTCCGTTAAACCATTTCTCCATGTCATCCAGGTACAGGGAATAGCTGTTCAGCCAGTTGATGGCAGGGAAATGACGCTTATACGCCAGCGCGGAATCCAGCCCCCAGAACACCTTCACGATACGCAGGGTTGCCTGGGACACCGGCTCCGACGTATCCCCGCCCGGCGGAGATACTGCCCCGATGACAGACAGGGCTCCTTCCCGTCCTTCTTTCCCGAGTGAGATCACATGTCCCGCTCTCTCATAGAACTGCGCCAGGCGGCTTCCCAGATACGCCGGGTAGCCTTCCTCGCCCGGCATCTCCTCCAGACGCCCGGACATTTCGCGCAGCGCCTCCGCCCAACGGGACGTGGAGTCCGCCATCAGCGCTACGGAATACCCCATATCACGGAAATATTCCGCAATGGTGATCCCGGTATAGATCGACGCCTCGCGCGCCGCCACCGGCATATCCGAAGTATTGGCGATCAGGACCGTCCTCTGCATCAGAGGCTGCCCGGTCTTCGGGTCTTTCAGCTCCGGGAACTCATTGAGCACGTCCGTCATCTCATTTCCGCGCTCCCCGCATCCGATATAGACTACGATATCCGCTTCCGCCCATTTTGCGAGCTGGTGCTGGATCACGGTCTTCCCGCTGCCGAACGGTCCCGGCACTGCCGCCACTCCGCCCTTGGCGATGGGGAAGAAGGTATCGATCACCCTCTGCCCTGTCACAAGGGGCATCTCCGGCGGAAGTTTTTTCTTATAAGGCCGCCCGCGGCGGACCGGCCATTTCTGCATCAGGGTCAGCTCCCGGTCGCCGCTGTCCGTCCCGACCACTGCCACCACTTCTTCTACCGTAAATTCTCCTGCCCTGATGTCTTTGATCTTCCCTTTTACCCCGTATGGGACCATGATCTTCTGCTGCACGAGCGCTGTCTCCTGCACTGTCCCGATCACATCGCCCGCCTCTACCTCGTCTCCGATCCCGGCAGTGGGCACAAACTCCCATTTCAGGTCCCGTTTCAGCGACGGCACTTCCACTCCGCGCTTTAAGTTATTGCCTGACACCTTCATGATATCATCCAGGGGTCTCTGGATCCCGTCGTAGATGCTGGTGATCAGCCCCGGCCCCAGCTCAACAGACATGGGCACGCCCATGGATTCCACCGGCTCGCCGGGCCCCAGGCCTGAAGTCTCCTCGTATACCTGGATGGACGCCTGGTCCCCGTGCATCTCGATGATCTCGCCGATGAGGCGCTGGTCCGAGACGCGGACCACGTCAAACATATTTGCCTCGCGCATTCCCTCTGCGATCACGAGAGGTCCTGCCACTTTCCTGATTACTCCTGTGCTCATTCGCCTACTCCTCCAAACAGAATATCTGACCCGACCGCCTGCTCTACGGTCTTTTTCACGCCCTGCACGCCGGCTCCCGTATTTCCCGACACGCCCGGGATCTGTATGACCGCGGGCAGCCTCATCTCCATGTACTCGTCCAGCGCGGCGCCCAGCTCCGCGGCCGCCTTCTCGGTAATATAGATGATCCCATAGCCGCCTTCCGCGAGCCGCTTCAGCCTCTCCCGCGTCTCTTCCCGGCTCTTCACAGGGCAGATGTCCAGTCCCACTGCCGCGAAACCGTAAATGCTGTCGTAATCACCGACCACTGCGATCTTATACATACATCTCCCTTATCCTTTCCCGGAGCGCATCATCCGGAAACCCGTTCTGTTTGCCGGTCAGGATGATCCGTACCGTCTTGATCTCGTTTTCCCGCGCGAGCAGATAAGCGAGCAGCGGTCCCACGGAAAACGTTTCATATTTCTGTGCCTTCATTGTCTCTGTCATGCGGTTGTCGCACCAGCGCTCAAAGGCTGACGGGGATTCCCTCAGTGCGTCCGCGCCTCCCGCGTAGGAAGTCCCTTCCAGATACCGGGCGATCTCTTCCTCCCCGGCGAGGGCCGCGCGGATCAGCTGCTCTCTGTTTATGCTCCCGCACTCTGCCATCGCGCTGCGCATAAAGTCCGCGCTCTTGCCTGTCTTCCGGGAACGCACAGCGATCTTAATGTCCGCGATGGCCACCGTGGTATCCGCGTAATCCTCTATGACAGGCTCCCCGGACCGCTTTCCCGCCTCGAAAACAGCTTCCAGCGCCGCTTTATCGATCAGAATGTCGCAGAGCTGCCCGTCCCTTGTGTGCAGCAGCGTCTCCAGGGCTTCCTCAGCCACACGGCCCATGCTGCCCGGGAGCCTGGAGAACTCCCGGCTCTCAATGATGCGGAGCATCTCCTCCCCCGGGATCTCACAGTCATCGTAAAAGATGCCGGGCGTCCGCTTCTCCGTGCACACCTCTTTCACCGCTGCCTTTAGATTATGGTACAGCTTCGGCAGGGACAGCACGTCAAACACGCGCATATCCGGCGCCACGTCGCGGATGACTTCCCACGTCTTCTCTTCCTCCCGCTTCAGCACGGAATCCATATCCCCGCTGCCGGAAGGGTCCCCCCAGCCTTTTTCCCGCACGAGGCGGAGCGCATCCTCCGCAGTCCTGCACGCCATGAGCTGTCCGATCACCGCGTCGGAAAACAGCGAGACCTCCAGCGCACGGATCCGCGCGACTGCATACGTATATTTTGTATTACCCAAGTCCATACCCTCCCTGCGCCATGATCATCCGAACAAAAGCCGGTTTATCCTGTCAGACAGTTCCTCCTTCTTTGCGCGGAACACTGCCTTTATCGTACAGTTCTCTTCGATGCCGCCGTACACGAGCAGGAAACCGCCGTCAATGCCGCAGGGTTCGCGGGAAACCGTGAGGCTTCCGCCTTTTTCCGCAGCGATCGTCCGGATCCTGCCCGCAAAGTTCTCGGGCATACGCTCCAGATCCTTCCGGGAGAAACAGATTTCCCCTTCTTCCGGGAGGACGTATTTTTCAAGCAGCTTCTCCAGCAGCCCGAAATACTCCTCTTCCTCCAGGGCAAGCACGGCGGCATAAGCTTTCTCCAGCACTGCGCTGATCACTTCCTGCCTGGCCGCGAGGAGTGCCTGCTTCCTGCGCATATCAGACGAGGAAGCCGCGCGTTTTGCGTACTCCCCGGCGTCACGCCCTGCCTTTTCCCGGATCTTCTCCGCCTCAGCGCGGGCGCGCCCCTCGGCAGCCGTTACCGCCGCCTCAGCGTCCGCCTGCGCTTTCGCGAGGATCTCCTGCGCAGACTGCTCTGCTTCCTCAAGGATCCGGGATTTCATTTTCTCCAGTCCACTCATGCTCTTCCTCTCCTTCTGTTATACCTGGATCCCGTTCACTGCCAGGAAGGAGACAAGGAGCGCGAGGATCGCGTATGTCTCTACCATGGCCGGGAACAGCATCGCCTTACCGAACTGCTCCGGCTTCTTCGCCACGATGCCGATCGCGGCAGCGGCTGTCTTCCCCTGTGAGATCCCGGATAAAAGCCCTACGATCCCGATCGGGAGACATGCGGCAAGGATGAGAAGCCCTGTGGTTACGGACACATCCGCCACGCCTCCGCCCAGGATCCCGATCTTGGACAGTGTGATAAAGCCTACCAGCAGTCCGTAGAGTCCCTGCGTACCCGGAAGGAGCTGGATGATCAGCACCTTCGCGAATTTGCCCGGATCTTCGGTAACAACGCCTGCCGCAGCCTGACCTGCGATTCCGACGCCGATCGCTGAACCTGTTCCAGAAAG
>DWUV01000180.1 GCA_019120595.1 Candidatus Mediterraneibacter tabaqchaliae
GATCTTCTGGTTATCGTCGGCTATGGCAACACTCAAATGTTCCATCCTCTTCTCTCCTTTAGATCTGAGAAGTATTCCTGGAAACGCCACCTGCTTATTATATCTTGTGTCAGATTGCGGAATCAAGGAGATTTTGTAGCACTAATTCGACACAGTTTTCGACATTTCAGATTATTCGACCTGGTCCAGCATGTTCTCTATAAATATGCCATAACCCATTGTCGAATCCTGCACGAACACATGAGTAACCGCTCCGATCAGCTTCCCGTTCTGTATGATCGGGCTTCCGCTCATCCCCTGGATGATCCCTCCCGTCTTTTCAAGCAGTTCCGGGTCTGTCACCTGGATGACCAGTCCTTTGTTGATCTCTGTTCCGGACATGTCGATATCTGTCACCCGGATCTCATATTCTTTTAATTCATTGTCGATGAAGCACCGGACCGTTGCGGGACCTGTCACGATCTCATCTTTACCGGCAGTCTCGATGGGGATCTGCTCTTCAAACAGCTCGTCGATCCGGTCAATGGTCCCATAGATGCCTGCCTCTGTATTTTTGTCAATGGTCCCGAGCACATTATAATTGTTATACACGATGATCCCTTCCATGCTTCCCGGCGAGCCCTCAGCGCCGCGGATAATATCCTGTATGCTGGTCCGATATACCGTGCCGTCCGCGATCGACATGAGCACGCTTGTGTCGGTATCGTGGATGCCGTGTCCGAGTGCCCCGAACCTGCTCTGCTCCGTGAGGAAGGTCACTGTCCCAAGCCCCTGCACATTATCCCTCACCCAGATCCCGAGACGGTATTCATCCGGCGCGTACTCCACAGGGTCGATCTTAACCTCCATCGTCTCGTCCCCCCGGCGGACCGTAAGGATGACCCTGTCCCCGGAAATCTCTTCCACCGCCTCCAGGAGCTCCTTTTTCCCGCTGATCTCCTGATGGTCCACTGCGGTGATATAATCGCCCGAGCGCACCAGATTTCCCGCAGGCTCATATGTCTTCCCATCGACCCCTTCGATCTGTTCCGTATTGAGCACCATTACCCCATCTGTCTCCATATAGATGCCCACCGGCATCCCGCCCAGGAGCACCGTATCGCTTCCCGCTGCGCCTGTGCTGGCCTCTGTCTGCTGCAGCGGGATCTCTCCTGCATTTTCCCAGGCGCGGTTCCAGCCCAGGACCAGCGCCGGGGCCGCAGCAGTCAGCAGCAGGGACAGAAAGATCCTGTATTTCCGGCTTTCCACCACACGTTCACTTCCTTTCTGCTATGAAGATAAACATTCTTTCTTCCTGCTATGAAGATAAACATCTTTTCTCCGGCAAGAAAAAAAGAAACGGATACCTGCACCGTATCCGTTCCTAGTATGTGTGGGTTTCCGCCTTTTCACACTGGTATTATATTTCACTCTTTGCCAATTCTTTCATCTCCCGCGCGCTTTCCACGATGTGCTCTGTCACGCTCGCCCCGCCGAGCAGCCTTGCCAGCTCGCCGACAGATGCCTCCTCATCCAGGAGATGGATGCGGGTCTGCACGGAATGACCTTCCGCTTCTTTTCTGATCGCAAAATGCACATCCGCTGCCGCGGCGATCTGCGGCAGATGGGTAATACAGATCACCTGTCGGCTTTTCCCGATCAGACGGAGCTTTTCCGCCACCTTTCCGGCTGTGATGCCGGAGATCCCCGCATCAATCTCATCGAAGATCAGTGTGGGCGTATCTTCCTCATCCGCCAGGACAGCCTTCAGCGCCAGCATGATACGGGAAAGCTCACCGCCGGACGCGATATTGCCCAGAGCCTTCATTGGTTCTCCCGGGTTCACGGCAAGATAAAACTCTGCCTCATCCCTTCCGTTTGCGCTGAAATGCCCGCTGTCCGCAACCCGGAGTTCCAGCCTTGTATCCATGAAATTAAGCTCTGCCATCTGCTCACGGATCGCATCCGCAAATTCAGAAGCGTATTTCCTGCGTATCCCGCTCAGCCTGTCTGTCACATCCTGCATTTTTTCCAGAGCGCGCTCCTTTTCTTCCCGGATCTTCTCCATGTAGGAATCATAATCTGTCAGTTCTTCTATTCTTTTCTTTTTTTCCTCGCAGTATGCGAGGATCTCACTGACAGAATTTCCATATTTTGCCTTTAGATGATTTATAAGATTCAGCCGTTCCTCAGCCTCTTTGAATTCATCCTCAGAAAATTCAAAACTTTTCGCATACTCGGAGAGTTCCCGGTTAAAATCATTGAGCAGGCTGTCGGCATCCAGGAGCTGGCTGTACAGCTGCGCCCCTGTCTCATCGAACTCCGCCGCGTCCTGGAAGGCGCGGATCGCCCGGCTCAAGCAGTCGCTGGCATTGCCGGCAGCGTCCTCACATGTATAACGGTACGTCTCTCCCACTGCTTCCGTGATCTTCCTGCTCTCTGTCATCCTCCGGTAAAGCTCCTCGAGCTCTTCATCCTCCCCGGGCGCGGGAGCAGCCTCCTCGATCTCATTTACTTCGAATTCCGCAAGGGAGAGCTCACGTCTCCGACCTTCCTCATCCAGGGAACACGCTTCCTCCTGCCTGCAGATCTCCTGATATCTCCGGTAGCATTCCCTCATCTCCTCCTTCACCGGCCGGATCTCTTCCCCGGCGTACAGATCGAGCAGGGCGAGATGGTTCTTCCTGTTCAGGAGGGTCTGGTTGTCATGCTGTCCGTGGATATCGATCAGCATACTGGCGGCGTCTCTGAGCGTGGACATGCTCACGGTCTCTCCGTTGATCCGGCTTAAACTCCTGCCCTGCATCAGCCTGCGGCTCAGAGTGACCATGTTTCCTTCCGGAAAGATGTCCAGAGCTTCCAGCCTTTTTTTCAGTTTTTCGTCGTCCACGGTAAAGGTCAGCTCCACGAGCCCGCTGTCCGTGCCGTTCCTCAGCATATCCGCGCTGTACTTCGCCCCCAGGGCAAGCCCCACGGAACCTAAGAGGATCGATTTCCCCGCCCCGGTCTCTCCGGTAAGGATATTGAGCCCGGGTCCGAAATCTACTTCTGTCTCATCGATCAGAGCCAGGTTTTTTACATGAAGGTTCTGCAACATACTGACACCTATTCTCCTTTTGAAATGATCTTCCTGATCTTATCCATGACAGCCACTGTATCCTCCACGGTGCGGATCGCGCACATGATCGTGTCGTCCCCCGCGATGCAGCCCACGACTTCATTCCACTTCATGGAATCCACGGCGACCGCCACCGCCATCGCCATCCCGGACACCGTCTTGATCACCAGGATATTCTGCGCCATATCCATGGACACATAGCCGTCTCTGAGCACCCGGATATATTTTTCGCTCATTTCCGGCTCTTCCTGCCGGTGCACGACATACTTCTGTTTTCCCGCGCCCACGGACACTTTCGTCAGTTTCAGATCCCGGATATCCCTGGACACCGTCGCCTGGGTCACTTTGAACCCTGCCTTGTTCAGGTATTCCGCAAGCTCCTCCTGAGTCTCGATATCATATTGGCTGATCAGTTCAATGATCTTTGCATGCCGGCTGATTTTCATTTTTTTAATTTCCTTTCATCTTTTTGCGCATGGTCTTCATAAAACTCTCTCTGCTCAGCTTGATCAGCTTTGCCGTCTGCCCTGCGCGCCTGATACAGACCCTCTCCCCTGTGACAAGTGTGGTCTGCTCCGCCCCGTCAAAGCAGAGGGATACCTGTTCCTGCCTGCCGTAACGCCCCTCGCAGACTTCCACCTCGATAAGGTCGTCCGCGGAGAGCACCACACTGCTTGTATTCAGCGCATGGGAACAGATCGGAGTGATCACGATCATCTGCGCCGTTGGCTCCACGACCGGGCCACCGGCAGAGAGATTGTATCCTGTGCTGCCTGTGGGAGTCGACAGGATGACGCCGTCAGCCTGGTACGTATTGAGCAGAGCGCCGTTCACATAGATATTGAAGCTGACGATCCGGACCTTCCCTTCCCGCGCCAGGACAATATCATTCATAGCAATGTCTTTCCTTGACCCGCGGAAAGAGCCTTCCAGCATCATGCGCTCCTCGATCTCCGGCTGTCCGTCAAAAAGCCGGTCCAGCGCTTCCCGGAAATCTTTCAGCTCCACATCCGCCAGATAGCCCAAAGTCCCCAGATTGATGCCGAGGAGAGGGAGACTGTGTTCTCCCAGGTCCCGGACCGCCCGGATCAGCGTCCCGTCGCCCCCGAGTACAAGCCCGCACTGCGCTTCCCCGGGGACCGTCCCTGGTATGATATGCCCTTCCCCGTCCTTTTCTGACAGGAAGCACCTCTTCCCGTGGTCCTCGATATACTGCCGGATCTCATTGGTGATCGCGTAGTCTTTATCCTTGAGTTTATTCGTTATGATATAAAAGCAGTCCATGTCACACCTCTTGATGCCTACTTTGCAAGCTCTTCAAATGCCCGGTCCACTACCGCATCCGGGTCGATCCCTCTGTTTTCCCCCTCTGCTCCGCCGGATTTCTTCAGATGGATCAGGTATTCGATATTTCCCTCCGGCCCTTTGATCGGGGAGAAGTCCAAGGCGCATAAGTCAAACCCGATACTCTGCGCATGATCCATCACCTTGCGGATCACTTCCCGGTGGGTGCTCTTTTCCCTGACCACGCCCTTTTTGCCGACCTTCTCCCTGCCTGCCTCGAACTGGGGCTTAATCAGAGCTACGATCTCCCCGTCCGCCTTCAGGTAATCCCGGATCGGGGTCAGGACTTTCGTAAGGGAGATAAAGGACACGTCAATGGACGAAAAATCCACGGGCTCGCCGATGTCCTCCGGCGTCACATAGCGGATATTGGTCTTTTCCATGCATACCACCCTGGGATCGTTGCGCAGCTTCCAGTCAAGCTGCCCTCTTCCCACATCAATGGCAAATACCTTCTTCGCGCCGTTCTGGAGCATGCAGTCCGTAAATCCTCCTGTAGAAGATCCGACGTCCGTGCACACGCAGTCCTTTACGTCCACGTCAAAATTGGCAAGGGCCTTTTCCAGCTTCAGCCCGCCTCTGCTCACATAGGGCAGGACATGCCCCCTGACTTCGATATTCACGTCCGGGGAAAATGTGCTCCCGGCCTTATCTTCTCTCTGACCGTCCACGAAGACATTTCCCGCCATAATGACAGCCTTAGCCTTTTCTCTTGATTCCGCGAGATTTCTCTTTACAAGCAGTACATCCAAACGTTCTTTCATGTCAATTTCCTTTTCCGTTATTTTCCATAAGCCTCAGATAATCTGTGACCACCTGCTTCACGACAGTCTCCCTGTCCAGCCCGGTCTCTTTTCTGAGCACTTCCACATTCCCGTGTTCCACATACTCATCCGGGATCCCGATATTACGGACGTATACATCCAGAGCCGCGCGTGAGACATAGTCCATGACCTGTTCTCCGAATCCGCCGGTGAGCACGTTTTCCTCGATCGTCACGAACAGGGAATGGGTTTTTGCAAGTTCGTCCAAAAGCTCTGTATCCAGCGGTTTGACAAAACGGGCGTTGATCAGGCTGCAGCTGTACCCAGCCTCTTTCAGGCTGCGGCGCACGCTGTCCGCCAGCTCCGCCATATGTCCCACAAAGATGACCGCAATGTCTTTCTCCTCATAGAGCACTTCGCTTTTCCCGTACTCAACGGGCGCCCTGAACTGCCGCATCCCTTCATAAGCCGCCCCTCTGGGATACCTGACGGCGATGGGATGCCGGAAATCCACGGCAAACCGCAGCATGTCCGCCATTTCCCAGCGGTTCTTCGGAGAAATGACCGTCATGTTCGGTATCATTGTCAGAAAGGAGAGGTCGAACACTCCCTGGTGTGTCTCGCCGTCGCTCCCCACCAGCCCCGCGCGGTCCACCGCGATCACCACCGGCAGGTCCTGGAGACAGACGTCATGGAGTGTCTGGTCGTACGCCCTCTGCAAGAAGGAAGAATACACGGCAAACACTGGTTTCATGCCTCCTGCGGCAAGCCCTGCCGCAAATGTCATGGCATGTTCCTCCGCGATCCCCACATCAAAAAATCTCTGGGGGAAATGCTTCGCAAAAGGAGCCAGCCCTGTGCCGTCCTCCATTGCCGCTGTGATCGCCACTACTTTATCGTCCCGTTGTGCGATATCGGTCAGGACCTTGGAGAACACCTGGGTATAGGTGTCCGGCCCGCCTGGCTCTTTCGGCTCCCCGGTCTCGATGTCAAACGGACCGGGGCCGTGGAACTTCGCGGGATCTTTCTCCGCCGGCGCATAACCTTTGCCCTTCTTTGTGATCACATGGACAAGGACCGCATGGTCCACCCGCTTCGCCTCATTAAAGACTTTCAGAAGTTTGCGGATATCATGGCCGTCCACCGGTCCCAGATAAGTAATGTCCATATCCTCAAAAAACATCCCCGGCACAAGGAGCTGCTTGATCCCGCTCTTTGTCCTGCGGATCTGGCTTACGATGCGGTCGCCTCTGCCCGGGATCCTCTTCAGCGTATCCTCCACTCCCTTTTTCAGGTCCGTGTATGCCTGTGCAGTCCTCAGCCCGCTTAAGTATTTTGACATCCCGCCCACATTTTCTGAGATCGACATATTGTTGTCATTGAGCACGATGATGAAATTGCTCTTCAGCCTGGAAGCATTGTTGAGCGCTTCGTACGCCATGCCGCCTGTGAGCGAACCGTCGCCGATGACAGACACCACGCTGTGGTCCTGTCCCAAAAGCTCTCTCGCCGCAACATAGCCCAGGCCCGCGGAGATCGAAGTCGAACTGTGGCCTGTGTCAAACGCGTCGCAGGGACTCTCCTTCCTCTTCGGGAAGCCGCTCATGCCGCCGTATTTGCGCAGATCGTCAAATCCGTCCTTTCTCCCGGTCAGCAGCTTATGCGTGTAGGACTGATGTCCCACATCCCAGATCAGCTTATCCTCCGGGAAGTCCAGCGTCAGATGGAGCGCCATCGTCAGCTCCACCACACCCAGGTTGGAGGCGAGATGCCCCCCTGTCCGGCTGATCTTTTCGATCAGGAACTGCCGGATCTCGCCGGCAAGCTCTTTTAACTGCCCTTCGTCCAGTTTTTTTATGTCATTTTCCTTCCGGATCATCTCAAGTACCATTATGATCCCCCTTATTTTTCCCTGTATACGAGACTTTTCAGGAGCTCTTCCAGGAATCCGCCGTCCGGCTGTATCGCGCGCAGAGCGCGGACCGCCTCTTCCGTCATGCGTGAGACCTCCTGTCTGGCTCCCTCCAGCCCTTTCCAGGTCACATAGGTTGTCTTCTCGTTCTTTTCATCGCTGTGCACCGGCTTGCCCAGGACTTCCGTGGTGCTCGTGACATCCAGGATATCGTCCTGGATCTGGAACGCCAGCCCGATCCCCCGGGCGATCTGCTCCATCTTCTCCGTATCCTCAGCGCCCGCGCCAGCCAGCACTGCTCCGATCATCATGGAAGATTCGATCAGCGCGCTCGTCTTCAGCCGGTAGATAAAATCCAGCATCTCTCCTGTCAGGATATGCCCGGACTCCTTCACATCCACCACCTGTCCGCCGATCATGCCGTAGATCCCGGCTTTTCCTGCCAGTATCTTAAGGGCCTGTCCGATGCGCCCGCTCTCTTCCGGAGCGATATCAAAAGCGCGGCAGGCAGTCTCAAAGGCGTAGTTTAAAAGCGCGTCTCCGGTCAGGATCCCCATGTCCTCCCCGTACACTACATGGGTCGTCTTCCTTCCCCTGCGGTACTCGTCATTGTCCATCGCCGGAAGGTCGTCATGGACCAGCGAATATGTGTGGATCATCTCGATCGCAGCCATAAAGGGCTCAATGACCTCTCCTTCTCCTCCGAACAGGGCATAGGACTCCTTCATCAGCATAGGGCGGAGCCGCTTCCCGCCTGCCATAAGGCTGTACTCCATCGCCTCCATGATGATCTTCTGATATCCTTCCTGACGGGGAAGATACTTCTTTAATATATTTTCGATCGATCCGATACGGTTCTGATATTCTTCTTTAAAATTCATGCGTCTCTCCATCCTCATCCAGAATGAGCACTTTCTTTTCCACCTCATCGATGGACTTGCTGCACTCTTTTAAAAGTCCCATGCCTTTGTTGTACAGATCAAAGGAGCGCTCCAGAGAGATCCCGTCTTCTTCCATCTCCCCGATCACGCCTTCAAGCTGCGCGAACATTTCTTCCAGGCTGCGTTTTTCTTCCTGCTGCCCTTCTTTCACCTCTGCTGTTGTCATGTCTCCTGCCTCCACGTTATTTCTCCTCCCTGCGCCGCTCTTCGCCGGACGGCGCTCTGCCCGGGTAAGATAATGGTTCTGCCGCCAGCACCTGCGCCCGTATCTTCCCGTCGGCCACATAAATATCAAGGCACTGTCCCTGTTCAGCCTGTGCGATACTCTTTATGTTTTTCCCGTCTTCGCTCTGGACATAAGAATACCCCTGGCTGAGCTTCAGAAGTGGCGAGAGACCTTTCATCTTTTCCACGCACAGCGCCAGCCTGTGCTGTTCTCTCGTCAGTCTCTCTGTCATAAGCGCGCGGATCTTCGAATCCAGATCCGCCGCGTACTGACGGCTCTCGTTCAGCCTCTGGCGCGGATGGGCAAGCTTCAGCCGGAGAGCCATATGCTCCAGGAGCTTCCGCCTCTTCTCCGTCTCAAGCCGGATCGTCCGCTGAAGCACTTCCCGGTAAGCCAGGAGCCGCTCTTTTACTTCCCTGATATCATATACCGCCAGCTCAGCGGCGGCAGAAGGGGTTGGGGCGCGCATGTCAGCCACAAAATCCGCGATCGTTGTGTCCGTCTCATGGCCCACTGCCGAGATGACCGGGACTGTACAGTCAAAAATAGCCCGCGCCACCGTCTCCTCATTGAACGCCCACAGATCCTCGATGCTCCCGCCGCCGCGGCCGACAATGATCACATCCACCTGTTTTTTCTCCAGGGCGCGTATCCCCTGCGCCACGCTCTGTGCCGCGCCATCGCCCTGGACCTTGGCCGGATACAGGATCAGCTGCACATACGGATTGCGCCTGCCCGCGATATTGATGATATCCCGGACCGCAGCCCCGGTAGGCGCAGTGACGATGCCAACAGTGTGCACATACCTGGGGATCGGCTGCTTGTACTCGGGAGCGAACATGCCCATCTCCGAGAGTTCCTTCTTCAACGCCTCAAAGCGTTCATACAGCGCTCCCACTCCGTCGCGCACGATCTCCCTTGCGTAGAGCTGGTATTTCCCGTCTCTCTCATAGACGCTCACTGACCCGAGGGCGATCACCTGCTGCCCGTCCTGCAGCCGGAAGGAGAGCCCTGCCCTTGATCCCGCGAACATGACACACGCGATGGTGCCTGACTCGTCTTTCAGGGAAAAATAGATATGTCCTGACGTGTGGTATTTACAGTTGGAGATCTCTCCCTTTACATAGATCCGGCTCAGCATGAAATCCTGGGTGAACATATTCTTGATATAAGAATTGACCTGCTTCACCGTGTAGACGTTTTTCATCCTCAGGGCTCCTGTTTCGCAAGTTTTCCGAGGATCCCGTTTACAAATGACGAGCTGCTCTCACCGCCGAAACGCTTTGCCAGCTCTACGGCCTCATTGATCGCGACGCCGTCCGGGATATCATCGTCCCATTTCATCTCATAGACTGCCAGCCTTAAGATCGTCAGGTCGACCTTATTCATCCGGCCGGTCTTCCATCCCTTTGCATTCTCATTCAGGAGCGCGTCGATCTCCGGAAGACGGCTGACCACAGCCTCGTATTTTCCCCGGATATAATCGATCTCTTTATCCCCCGCGTCCTCCAGTGTCTCAAAATAATATTTCAGATGATCCGGCATGTCCGCGGGATCATTAAATTCGATCTGGAACAGCATCTTAAAAATGTGTTCTCTCAGTTCTGTCCTAACCATACTGTTTCCTTTCTTCTATATAGTAATGGAAGTATCATTTCTGCCGGACCGGTGCCCTGCGCTTATAGAAGCTACGGCTGCCCTCTGTCTCCAGGTGCTCCATGCTTACAGAAAAAGGATGTCTTACGACATCCTTTATCACGCAAAGGCAGTCTGCCCCGCAGGACGGCTTAATCCTGCTTCTCCATCTCAACGCCTGCCACTTTGATATTGACGTCAGCCACTTCAAGCCCTGTCATATTCTCCACAGCATTCTTCACTTTTTCCTGCACCTTGCCCGTCACATCCATGATATTGTAATTATATTTCAGGTTCAGCGCAAGCGATACGGTGACAACGCCCTCAAGGACATCCACTTTCACGCCCTTGGACAGGTTCTTGATCCCCAGCTTTCCGATCACTTCATTTGTGATATTTCCTGCCATGGATGCAACGCCCTCGACCTCTGTCGCCGCAAGCGCCGCGATGATCGCCACAACCTCATCCGCGATCTTCACTTCTCCGAGACTTGCGTCGTTCTGTATGGTATATGTGTTTCTCTCGTCCTTTGCCATATTCAAAACCTCCCGTTTTGTCTGATCTCTTTCCCCATTATAACAAATATCCCGATGTTTGCAAAGAAAAAGTTCTGCCCCGCTCCCTGCACGGGTCCTGGCAGATCCTGATCGGATCAGGACCCGTTCCGGCTCCCGATGCCTCCTGCTGTCCCTTTTACCGTCCGAACTCTGACAGCAGCAGCCCTTCGTTGCGCTCCTGGGTCATGCGGATGCTCCACTCATGCACAAAGAGAAGGAGCGGTCGGTCTTTCAGGTCTTTGATCTTCTTCATGTCCGAGGTTCCGCTGATATGATCCAGGTCGATCCCCTCGTTCTCGATCCAGCGGATATGCTCATACGGAAGGTTCTCCAGGATGATCTCTACATTATACTCATTTTTCAGACGGTATTTCAGCACATCGAACTGGAGCACGCCGACAACGCCCACGATGATCTCTTCCATCCCCGTATTGTATTCCTGGAAGATCTGGATCGCGCCTTCCTGGGCGATCTGGTTGATGCCCTTGACGAACTGTTTTCTCTTCATCGTATCCACCTGGCGCACTCTGGCGAAATGTTCCGGCGCAAAGGTAGGGATGCCTTCATAGGCAAACTTCTCCTTCGATGTGGTCAGCGTGTCTCCGATCGAGAAAATGCCCGGGTCAAAGACGCCGATGATATCTCCTCCGTATGCTTTGTCTATGATCTTCCTCTCGCTCGCCATCATCTGCTGGGGCTGGGAAAGACGCACATCCTTGCCGCCCTGGACGTGGTACACGGTCATCCCCGCGTCGAACTCCCCGGAACAGATCCTCATGAACGCGATCCTGTCTCTGTGGGCTTTGTTCATATTCGCCTGGATCTTAAATACAAAAGCCGAAAAATCCGGCTCTGTCATCGGATCGATCATCCCGTGGTCAGACATCCTCGGAAGCGGCGAGGTGGTCATCGCCAGGAAATGCCGAAGGAAGGTCTCAACGCCGAAATTCGTCAGCGCGGATCCGAAAAATACCGGGGAGAGTTCCCCTTTGTCAACCAGTTCCTGGTCGAACTCAGCGGACGCTCCGTCAAGAAGCTCGATCTCTTCATTGAGGGTCACCTTTGCCTCTGTCCCGATGAGCCAGTCTACCTCCGGGTTATTGATATCCACTTTCTTTACTTCCCCGATGGAAGTCCCCTTCCTTGTATCAGAAAAAAGCTCCACTTCCTTTTTCTGCCGGTCATAGACGCCTTTGAACGCCTTTCCCGATCCGATGGGCCAGTTCACCGGACAGGTCGGGATCCCCAGCTCCTTCTCGATATCGTCCAGCAGGTCAAAAGTATCCTTTGCATCCCGGTCCATCTTATTGATAAACGTAAAGATCGGGATATGACGCATGGCGCAGACTTTGAACAGCTTCCTTGTCTGCGCCTCCACTCCCTTGGACGCATCGATGACCATGACCGCAGAATCCGCCGCCATCAGGGTGCGGTACGTATCCTCCGAGAAGTCCTGATGCCCCGGCGTATCCAGGATATTGATACAGTATCCGCCGTAATTAAACTGGAGCACTGAGGACGTGACCGAGATACCTCTCTCCTTCTCGATCTCCATCCAGTCTGAGACCGCGTGCTTTGCCGTTGCCTTCCCTTTTACGGAACCCGCCGTGTTGATGACGCCGCCGTAGAGAAGGAATTTCTCTGTCAGCGTCGTCTTGCCGGCATCCGGGTGGGAGATGATGGCAAAGGTCCGTCTCTTCTTGATCTCGCTTTTCATATCAGACATTCTTTTACCTCTATTCTATATGATCTGAATCTTCCTTTTCGAAAAAGCATCCGGGCTTATCGTTCCCAATGATAAAAGCGCCGATGCACATCGACGCTATTATACTCGCTTTTTATATGACGCGCAATATGAAATTGTACTGGTACAGCGTTTCGCAAACAACTCCGACAAACCGCCTGCCTGCTTTCCCGGCTGCAAGGGTTTAAAAGCCTCGACGCAGTTTTTTTGACCCGCACACCCGAAAAACTCACTCGTGTATCGGTGTGATCACGATATTTTCCGGCGCGATCTCCGTCTTCCTTGTCACGATATCCTCGATCTGCGCCCGGTTGGCGTCTGTGAGTTCTTCCGCCTTGACGACCACATCCGCCGAGTCCGCGTCAAGGCTTACCACTGCCTCAGAGAATCCTTTTGACGCCATAAGTGTCTCGATCGCCGCCTCCTGCTCCGCGATCTGGGTCATCTGCACCATCTGGTCCACTGCGGACTGCTTTTCCGCATCACTCAGATTCGTATTGTCGATGATCCCCTGGAGCGTCTCCTTATTCTGGGCGCGCACCTGCTCTCTTGTAACCTTTGCCTGCGCTACGGTCGTCTCCGCGCCGCCGCTTGTCAGCACTGCTTCCCCAGGCGTGCCCTCCACCTCAGAGTCATTGCTCTCAATGTCCTCTGTCCCTGTCTCCAGATCCTCCTGCGAAATATCCAGAAGCTCCTGATTCGCCAGGTCTGCGTTCGCCTCTTCCGTGCCGTCCGCAGAATCACCGAACAGCTTTCCGGAATAGTTGAGATACCCGGCGACTGCGATCATGACCGCGAGCGTTGCGATAATGATCTGATTTTTCTTAAATAATCGTTTCACACTGATGATCCTCCTTCTATGTATTAAGCCCGTTTCATTATTTTAATCTTATGCGCCTCCACTCCGAATAATGCCTGGACTGCCTCAGTAATATTCTGCGCGACCACCGCGTTGTCTCCGCCGTCCGCGATCACTACCACACCCTCCACTTCCGGAGCCAGCTCTTTGCTCACATAGGGTGTGGACGTCCCGTCAGCCGACTGCTCGTAGATGCTCGTCTTGTCTGACGACTGGTCCTCCACGCTCCTCGTGCCCCCGCCCGAGTCCTCCTCGTCCGTGGACTGGCTGGAGCTGGACTGGTCTTTCTCAATGATCTTCTGCCCGTCTGACTTCAGAGTGATCATCACCGTGACTTCCCCGACCCCCTCCACATCCTCCAGGACCCGGGCAGTCTTCTCCTCCAGATATTTCTCATAATCCCCGTTATCCCGGATATCAGACGAGAGAACCTGTTCCGTATCTTCTGTTTTCTGATCCGGACTGCTTCCTGACTGCTCAGGGACAGGAAACACGATAACGAGGAGGAGTATCCCCGCCAGCAGGATAAGGAGGAGCTGGTTTTTCTTCGGCAGCTTCTCGCCCGTGCGCAGGCCCGAGAGCCACTGCTTCCATTTTTCACTTCCCAATCTCTATCTCCTCCACTTCGATCATCCCTTCATTTTGGCCATCGTCCTGAACACTATCCCGACTGCCATCCTCACCGCCATCCTGACTGTCATTCCAAATCCCCGCCTCGTCCGTCCTTCCTCTCTCACCGGTGTCATTCCCTTCCCCCGGATCTGTCCCGAGAAAATCAAAAATCCCGGACTGCTCATAGAGTTCCTCCGCCCGCTCGATCTCCCGGCGCTCCATCTCATACTCTTTTCCTTTGTACAGTGTCCGAAATGTCCCTTCCATTCCCGCCAGCCGGAGCAGAGGGGACGAGAGCATCAGGATCAGCACCAGCCCGGAAAAGAACCGGATATATTTTCCGTAATCTTTCCCGGGTATGGCGTGCATCACAGCCGCCATCACGATCAGATAGACCGAGATATTCTGTAACCATCCGTAAATCTCTTCCAGCATACCTTCCCCCCCTCAGCATTAAATCAGCCGCAGCTGTCCACGGTCTCTTTTATCCTGGTCAGGATGTTGACGCCGCGACGACCGCGATCGTCAGCAGGAACAAAAGCCCCACTGTAAAAATGACTCTGACCAGGAGTTCATACCCCTCGCTGACTCCGCTGATACACGCAGTGATCCTTTTGTCAGATACCGGCTGCACAAGAGCCGCCGCCACCTTATACATCAATGCCATCAGCGCCAGCTGTACGATCGGGCCGAGACAGATGAGGACTGCGATGACTGCCCCTGCCATCCCGATGCCGTTCTTGATCAGGACCGCTGTCCCCAAAAAGATCTCCGCGGCTCCGCCCATCGCATTTCCCACCCAGGGCAGCGCTTCTGCGGTCCTGGTAAGCGCGCTTCTTTTCAGCGTATCTATGGCAGGAGCCAGGAGCCCCTGTACGACATTTACCCCGATCACACACGCCAGCAGTGTCTTCAGGATCCACGCCGCCACCTTGTGCATCAGCTCTGCGGATTCTGACAGAAAATCCTCCCCCGTCAGATTGCCCAGGACGCGGATCATGATATAAATGTGGATGACCGGCAGCACGAACCGGATGATCACAAGCTCCACCACATAGATGAGCAAAAGGATCACATTATAAAAAAATACGGATGTGACGCTCCCGGAGGCAAATGCCACTGCCAGGAAATAGCTGGGGCAGAGGACGCGCATGAATTCCACCACAGAATCCAGCCGTTCCTCCAGTCCCTGTGCAGCCGTCTGAAATGAGGTCAGGCAGAGCGTGATCAGGAGCATGTACAGTACATAAAAACTGATATCTGATATCTGCCGGTTCCGAAATGCCCCCGAAAAATTGCTGAATACTGCCGCCGCAATGGCTATCAGGAGGATGTAAACCAGATTGTGCCAGTTATACCTGAACTCATAGGAAACCACATCCGACAGGAAATCCAGGAGCACGCCTCCCGCTTCCTCCGCATCCCCTGACATAAGCGCTGTCACTACATCTCCAAACTCGATCTTCTCATCCGGGAACATCTCCTGCAGACTCCGCTCGATCTCATCAAAATCAAATTCCGAGAGGATCGCCTCCTCGATCTTCTCCCGGACTGCATCCCTGTCTTCTTCTCCGCCTTTTTGCTCCTCCGCATTCACGATCCTCGTTCCCAGTCCGAACACAAGGAGGACGAGGAGGATCGTAAACAGGAACTGCCTCTTCCCGCCGCTCATGATAAGAACTCCCGGATCGTCTCAAGGAGAGCCAGAAGCACAGGCATCCCGAGAGCCAGTATGGTCAGCTTCCCGAAGATTTCGATCTGTCCCGCGATCGTCTGGTATCCCGCATCCCTGCAGATACCTGAGGAGAACTCCGCGATATACGTAATGCCGATCATTTTCAGCATGGTGGCAAGGTAGCCGGCATCCATATCGATATAGGAAGCGATCTGCCCCACTGTACTGATGAATACTCCAAGCCTGTCCACGATAAACGAAAACAGGACAATACTTACCGCCACACTGACATAGATCCCATACTCCGACTTTCCGCTTTTGAGCTGTATGGCAAGGACCGCTCCGATGACTCCGATGATCCCCACCTGGATCATGCTCATTCCCCCACCCCCTTATTTCGGTGTCCCTGATCCTGACGCCTCTTACGCTGCGGCCTCTCAAAGCGCGAACAGCTGGCGTATCGACAGGAAGAGGTCATATATATATGGCAGGATCCATGACAGCACAAGGATCAGCCCGGCAAGGCTTGCCAGAAATGCCTGTTCTTCCCTGCCGCTGTGCTTAAGCACCTGGCTTAATATGGATACAAGGATCCCCACTGCCGCGATCTTAAAAATCAGACTTATATTCATGCTTCCTCCACACTCAGAGCAGGATCACAATGAGAAAAACACCGCTCATCACACCCAGACAGCCACCCACTCTTATCTTTGATGCCAGCCCCTCTCTCAGCTTTTCGATCTCCAGGTCCACCTTGTTCAGGTACATCTGGAGCGCATGGTCCAGCGTATCTTTCTCCAGGCTTCCCAGAAATGTCCCGGGTTCCTTTACCAGGATCGAATGTTCATATTTCAGGTTCAGCTCCCCGAGGTATCTGTCCGCGCAGCGGTTCCACATCCGCGCGAATCCATACTCATCCCTCTTCTCCATCTCCGCCGCTGTCCGGATAAGCCACCGGTCATAAGGCGCTTTTACTCTCCTTGCCACCTCGGAAAAAATCTCCGGCAGCGGCGCATGGGTATAGGCGATCTCGCCTTTGACCAGACTCATCACATAGCGGAAATACAGCAGCCTCCCCAGATACCGCTTCAGTTCTTTTCCATATACATATCCCGCTCCCCCTGTCGCTGTCAGGATCAGCAGTCCCCCTATCACTCTCTGCACAGCACGCTCCCCCGCTCATCATAGACTCCCCGGATCTCCCCGGGCTTTTCCCCGTTTCCCAGCACCACATACCGCTCAAACATCCTTCTCCTGATCAGCTCTCCGAGTACCGGCTTTTTTGTCGCTTCATCCATATCCAGACCGTGTACACTGGCGATCAGCTTGCACCCGCACTGCATGGCATATTCGATCGCATGGATATCCTCACTTGTCCCGATCTCATCCACCGCGATCACCTGGGGAGACATAGAACGGATCAGCATGATCATGCCTTCTGCTTTCGGACAGCAGTCCAGGATGTCTGTCCGAGTGCCCAGATGGTTTTGGGCGATCCCCAGATAACAGCCGCCCAGCTCTGAGCGCTCATCCACCACCCCGACAGAACAGCCTTTCACATACTGGTTTCCGTCCGATATCTGCCGGATCAGATCACGGATCAGGGTCGTCTTCCCACAGCACGGCGGCGAGATGATCAGAGTATGGCATACCTGCATATTCTTCGTGATATACGGGAGGAGTCTGTCCGCGCACCCGAGCACCTCATGGGAGACGCGGATATTGACGGATGATATGTACTGGATATTTTTCACCTTGTCTTTTTCCATGATCACTTTTCCTGCCACTCCTACTCTGTGCCCTCCTTCCACTGTCAGGAACCCCTGCCTTAATTCATTTTCATATGCATAGAGGGAGTAATGGCTGATATACTCCATTGTCTCCCTCATCTCTTCCTTAGTGACGATATGCGGCTGTCCCCCTTCCGGCAGGACAGTTTCCCTGTTTCCGCGCAGGACCCGGAGCGGCTGCCCCGTCCGGAGCCGGATCTCCTGGAGCCCGGAAACATCCGGGACATCCCTCTCCACGATCCTGCGCACATTCTTAGCCAGAATATTCAGTATCTGTGCTTTTCTATCCCTTCTTTCCATCTTGTCCACCTCTTTACACAATATATGTACGGGGCAGCAAATTATTCCTTAAATCTGTATTTGTCGGGGAGACTGTGATTGAGTAAACCGGACGAAAACAGTGAAGCGCAGGTGTCGAAGACGTATTCAGCGCGGGGATATGGCTGGCATCGGCTCCGCTCCATGAGGCAGGAAAAACTACGAAATCAGGGAACACGCTAAAAACAGGGATCAGAAGAGAGGAGCTCGGCTCCGCCTCAGACACCCTCTCTTCTGATCCCAACGCGTATCCCCTGATTTCTACTTTTTCCAAGCCTCATTCCGAAGTCACCTCAGCCACCCATATCCCCGCGCTGAAAGAGATTTCGAAAAGGCGCTTCGCTGTTTTCTGGTTTCCTCAAGCCGGAAGGTCCCCCCCAACAAATGCAGCGTTTAAAGAACGTAACGAAAAGGGAACTTCTCCGACAAAAGAGAACCCCTTCCCAGCCGTCAGAAACACACAACGCAAGAGAAACTTCTTCGGTAAACGATAAAATCCACTTTGCTGGCAGAATTCTATAACAAGAGCGGACCAGCTTGCTGAGCCAAATCGAACGGCTAACCCTCTCCCGGAAGTCCGTGTCACCTTCTGTTTTGTAAAGCTTCCTGTTCCGCCGCTGAAGCTCCCCTGTCACCCCCGTTTCGAAATCCTGCATTTGCCTGCGGGTACCTTCCGATCGGATGCGCGCAGAAAACCGCCCCCCCCTTTGATGCGCCTTTCGCGGCGGACGGGGATATGGCGACGGTGACTTGGAGTAATCT
>DWUV01000181.1 GCA_019120595.1 Candidatus Mediterraneibacter tabaqchaliae
AGATTACTCCAAGTCACCGTCGCCATATCCCCGTCCGCCGCGAAAGGCGCATCAAAGGGGACGGTTTTCTGCGTGCATCCGATCGGAAGGTTCCCCGCAGGCAAATGCAGGATTTCAAAAGGTGGGTGAAAGGGGAGCTTCAACGGCGAAGCAGAAATTAAAACCAAGCGGCAGTTCAGACTGGATTTCCGGGAGAGGGTTAGCCGTTCGATTTGGCCCAGCAAGCTGGTCCTCTCTTGTGATAAGTTTCTGGTGGATGGGGGAAGGGGGATCTTTTGGTGGGAAAGTTCCTCTCTTCTGATCCCTGGTTTTAGCGTGTCCCCTGATTTCGTAGTTTTTCCTGCCTCATGGAGCGGAGCCGATGCCAGCCATATCCCCGCGCTGAATACGTCTTCGACATCCGCGCTTCACTGTTTTCGTCCGGTTTACTCGATCACAGTCTCCCCCACAAATACAGATTTAATTTGACAATTGGGCTGGCGGATTATATAATGAGCAAAGAAACAAGGGCGTTTCCCATAGGTGGAGAACGCCCTTTTCTTCATGATCAGAGAGAAAACGGATCGGAAACAAAATGGAAGGAGGCTTCATTTTATATGCATGATTACACAAAGGAAGATATCCTGCGGATGGTGGAAGAGGAGGATGTAGCGTTTATACGGCTGCAGTTTACGGATATTTTCGGCACGATGAAAAATATGGCGGTTACGGTGAGCCAGCTTGAGAAAGCGTTGGATAACCGGTGTATGTTTGACGTATCTTCCCTGGAAGGGCTTTCGGGTGAGCTGGATTCGGATATGTATCTTTACCCGGATCTGAGTACGTTTGAGATTTTCCCCTGGAGGCCCCAGCAGGGAAAAGTGGCGAGGCTGATCTGTGATGTGTACAGACAGGACGGGACGCCCTATGAGGGGGATCCGAGATATGTGCTCAAGAGGGCGATCGCCCGGGCGGCTGAGCTGGGATATACGCTGAATGCAGGGCCTGAGTGCGAGTTTTTCCTGTTCCATACGGATGAGGACGGCCTGCCTACCACGCTGACTCATGAGCAGGGCGGATATTTTGACGTAGGCCCGCTGGATCTTGGGGAGAATGCAAGGCGCGATATGGTGCTGACGCTGGAGGAAATGGGGTTTGAGATCCTGTCGTCCCATCATGAGATCGCGCCGGCGCAGCATGAGATCGATTTCCGTTATGATGAGGCTCTTGTGACAGCGGACAATCTGATGACATTTAAACTGGTCGTGAAGACGATCGCGAAGAGGCACGGCCTGCACGCCACTTTTATGCCGAAGCCGAGGATCGAGACTTATGGATCGGGAATGCATGTCAATCTGTCCCTGGACCGCGGCGGAGTGAATGTATTCCAGGACAGTGGGGACGTGAATGGGCTGAGCCGGGAGGGGTATTATTTTATCGGCGGGCTTATGAAGCATATGAAGGCTGTCACATGTATTACAAATCCCACAGTGAATTCTTATAAGCGCTTTGTGCCTGGGTATGAAGCTCCGGTTTATATGGGGTGGTCGTCAAGGACGCGCGGACCGCTGATCCGGGTGCCATCCGGAAAAGGCGTCAATACAAGGATCGAGCTGCGCAGCCCGGATGCTGCCGCCAATCCGTACCTGGCGCTTGCGGTTCTGCTGGAAGCGGGGATGGACGGCATCAGGAATCAGATCATGCCGCCGGACTGCATTGACGAGGATATCCAGAAAATGACGCCCCAGAGAAGGGCGGAGCTTGGCATACAGGAGCTTCCGAGGTCTCTGAAAGAGGCTGTTGAAGAGCTGGAGAAGGATGAGCTTGTCCTGGACGTGCTCGGAAGACGGCTGGCGGATAAGATCATCAAAGCGCACAAAAAAGAGTACCACGATTACTGCATGCAGGTGACAGACTGGGAAATCTCCAATTATCTTTACAGGCTGTGATGAAGTGACGTGTCGGCAGACAGTAGGAGGTGACGCGGATTTGACGAATATTATCGTTGCGTTTTCCAAAAGGGAAAACGCGGTAAATATACGGAACATACTGACAAGATCCGGGGTCCGGGTGTCGGCTGTCTGCCTGACTGGCTCAAAAGTCCTCCAGCATGCGGAAATGTGGAGCCGGGGGATTGTTATCTGCGGCGCCAGGCTGCAGGATATGCCCTATACAGAATTAAGAGGGCTCCTGCCGGACGGATTTGAGATGCTGATCATCGCTTCGTCAGACAGATGGATCGATTCCCTGCCGGACGGGATTGTAGGGCTTCCTTCCCCGCTTAAAGCATATGACCTTTTGAATACAGTAGAAATGATGAGCCAGGCGCAGGAAAGCCGCAGGCGGAAACGAAAGGAAACCGTACGGAAGAGAAGCAGCGGAGAACGCCAGGTGATCGAGCAGGCGAAGGCGCTTCTTATGGAGAGGAACAGCATGTCCGAGGAGGAGGCCCACAGGTACCTGCAGAAGACGAGCATGGAAGGCGGAAGGAATATGGCTGAGACCGCGCAGATGGTGCTGTCAGTGATGGACCGGTGAGACATTTGGCGGAGAGCGGTTGACACAGGACAGTGTTCAGGGTATAAATGATAGCAGAAAACAAAAGAAAGTGTGGTACAGAGTATGAGATTTACCAAAATGCAGGGACTCGGCAACGACTATGTGTATGTGAACTGTTTTGAAGAAAAGATCGATAATCCTCCGGAGTTGGCGCGCAGGATCAGCGACCGCCATTTTGGCGTTGGCTCAGACGGGCTGATCATGATCAATCCTTCCGATAAGGCGGATTTTGAGATGGAAATGTATAATGCAGACGGTTCCCGCGGAGAGATGTGCGGAAACGGGATACGCTGTGTGGCGAAGTATGTATATGATCATGGGCTGACGGACAAGACGGATATTTCCGTGGAGACGCTGGGCGGGATCAAATATCTGGAGCTGACCGTGGAAGACGGAAAAGTCAAAACCGTGAAGGTGGATATGGGAAAACCTGAGCTGGAGCCGCAGAAGATACCGATAAAGGCAGATGGCGGCAAGGCTGTTGACGAACCGATCCGTGTCGGAGGGGAAGAGTACAGGATGACCTGTGTTTCCATGGGAAATCCGCATGCAGTAGTTTTTGTCGGATGCGATGTGAAAGATTTCCCTCTGGAGGAGATCGGACCGAAATTTGAGAATCATGAGAGATTCCCAAATCGGGTCAATACGGAGTTTGTCAGAGTGATCGACCGCCATACGGCAGAGATGCGCGTGTGGGAGAGAGGATCAGGGGAAACACTGGCATGCGGGACAGGAGCGTGCGCTGTGGCTGTGGCCTGTGTGCTGAACGGACTGACGGAAGATGAAGTGACAGTCAGGCTTCTCGGCGGAGATCTGCAGATCCGTTGGGACCGGGAAAAAGATACCGTATACATGACAGGACCGGCAGAGGCTGTATTTGACGGAGAATGGATGGAGTAAAGCGGATAATGACTGAAAAATCCGTCGAAAAAAATAATTATAAAGAAATTAAAAAAAGTGCTTGATTTTTTGGGGAAGTCTGATATAATAACCATGTTGCTTGCGAGAGCAGGCAACAGATGATGCGGAATGGTGTAATTGGCAGCACAGCAGACTCTGACTCTGTTAGTAGGGGTTCAAGTCCCTTTTCCGTAGCTGGGAATTTGCAGGACAGCAAGTTCCCTATTTTATCGGAGTGTGGCTCAGCTTGGTAGAGCGCTACGTTCGGGACGTAGAGGCCGCAGGTTCGAATCCTGTCACTCCGATTCATCCACCCTCGTGTTTACGAGGGTTTTTTTGTTTTTCTGAGTTTAGTAATACCACTGCAGCGGAGATCGGTTTCTCTGCAGATCCGTCAGTGAAGGCATACTATTAAGAATCCGGTCAATGTTTGAGAGCTTGTCATAAAAAGTTAATAATATTTAAAGAGAAGTTGCGTTTATATTAAGAAATACTTCTTATAATCAGGTGTATAAGAGAAATAAGTGAACGGAAAATCTTCTACACAATGAGGAGTGGAAAATGCGTAAGAGAAAAACCAGTTATAACTGGTATAAGCTTTTAATGTGCGGTCTGGTGTTTTTTGTGATCGGGGGCACGGCGTTCTGCATGGCTGCAGAAAGCAAAGAGAGTGCAGAGAAAAAAGCCAGGATCGAAGCGGAGCTGGCAGCTGAGGCGGCTGAGGCTGAGAAAGCGGCGGAAAGAGCGGTGGAAAAGGCGGCAGAGGAAGCTGAGAGAGCCCGAAAGGAGTCTTTTTCTGTGAAGCCCGGCGTGCCGGCAGGAACTTTGGATCCGGATCTGAATGAGAAGATCGTGTATCTGACATTTGATGACGGACCCTCTGAGAATACACAGCGGATACTTGACATACTCAAAGAATATAATGCGAAGGCGACTTTTTTTATTACAGGCTCGGACGAAGAACACAGGCCACTGATCAAAACGGCATATGAAGAGGGGCATTCCATAGGCCTGCATACATATTCCCATAATTATTCTGAAGTTTATGCATCTGAGGAAGCTTACTTTAATGATCTTGAAAAAGTGGGAAAGACCGCAGAGGAACAGATCGGGTTTGTGCCTTATCTTATCAGGTTTCCGGGAGGTTCATCCAATGAAGTGTCGGCAGCGTATTCTCCGGGGATCATGTCAAGGCTGACAGAAAAGGTCCAGGAAAAAGGCTACCAGTATTATGACTGGAATGTGGACAGCGGGGATGGAAGCGGAGCCGGCGCCGAAGAGATCAAAAGCAGATCGGCCACAGAACGGTACAGCCATGTGATGATACTTTTCCATGATTCGTCCACAAAGAATGAGACAGTGGAGGCCTTGCCTGCGGTCATTGATTATTATAGAGAGCGCGGATATGAGTTCCGCGCCATTGACAGGAAAAGTTTTGTCTCCCACCATGCAGTGAAGAATTGAAGAAATTGAAAAAAAGCAAAAGGCGCGGAGCCAATGCTTTATCGACTTATCCCCTTTTCTGTGTTATGATTATGGATGCATGATTATAGACAGAAAGGGGTATTTTCTATGGGAAATACGTCTGATAATAGAGAAAATAAAACAGCAGGAGAGAAGTTAAAGCGCCTTAATATCGGCATTCTCGCCCACGTAGACGCGGGCAAGACCACACTGTCAGAGGGGATGCTTTATTTAAGCGGCAGGCTCCGCAGCATGGGACGGGTGGACCACGGGGATGCGTTCCTCGATACATATGAACTTGAGCGTGAGCGCGGGATCACGATCTTTTCCAAGCAGGCGATGTTCCAGTGGCGGGATATGGAGGTGGCTCTCCTTGACACGCCGGGACATGTGGATTTTTCTGCGGAGATGGAACGTGTGCTCCAGGTGCTGGACTGCGCGGTGCTCGTGATCAGCGCGGCGGACGGTGTGCAGAGCCATACCATGACGCTCTGGAAGCTTTTGAAGCGGTATGAGATCCCGGTGTTTCTTTTTGTCAATAAGATGGACAGGGACGACGCGGACAGGGAAGGCCTTATGGAAGAGCTGAGAGAAAGGCTTGGAGAAGGCTGCGCGGATATGGAAAGCATCTATGCCGGCGACGAAGAGATGACAGAGAGCATGGCTGTGTGTGATGAAGCGATGCTGGAAGAATATCTGGAGACGGGGACGGTCGGGAACGAGACGCTGCAAAGGGCAGTGGAGACGAGAAAGGTATTCCCCTGCTGGTTCGGTTCTGCCCTCAGGGCAGAGGGGATCACAGAGCTTTTGGACGGGATCGCGGAATTCTCGCCCTGCCCTGTATACGGGGCGGAGTTCGGAGCGAAAGTATACAAAATATCACGCGACGGCCAGGGAAACAGGCTGACCTGGCTTAAGGTGACAGGGGGAGCCCTGAAGGTTAAGGAGACTCTCCCGGATGTTTCGGGCAAGGTCAATCAGATCCGGATCTATTCCGGGGAAAAATACGAGCTGGTCCAGGAAGCGAAGGCGGGGACTGTATGTGCTGTGACCGGGCTGGAGGAGACGCGTCCGGGACAGGGGATCGGCTGTGAAGAGGCATCTGACCTGCCGGTGCTGGAGCCGGTGCTCACTTACCGGATCGAACTGCCTGACGGGTGCGATGTGCATACCATGCTGAGAAATCTGCGCCAGATCGAGGAAGAAGATCCGCAGCTGCATGTAGTGTGGGCGGAGGAGACGGGGGAGATCCATATCCAGCTCATGGGCGAGGTCCAGACGGAAGTCCTCCAGCAGATGGTGAAGGCGCGTTTCGGCGTGCTCATCGGATTCGGAGAGGGGAAGATCGTTTATAAAGAAACGATCAAAGCCCCTGTGGAAGGCGTGGGACATTTTGAACCGCTCAGGCATTACGCCGAGGTGCACCTCCTCCTGGAACCGGGAGAGAGGGGCTCGGGGATGCAGTTCCTGTCGGAGTGCAGTGAGGATGTCCTGGACCGGAACTGGCAGAGGCTGATCCTGACACATTTGGAAGAGCGGGAGCACAAAGGCGTCCTGACCGGGTCTGCCGTGACAGATATGCGGATCACCCTGCTGACCGGGCGGGCGCATCAGAAACATACAGAGGGCGGGGATTTCCGGCAGGCAACCTACCGGGCGGTCCGCCAGGGGCTGAGGAAGGCGGAGAGCATCCTGCTGGAACCATATTATGAGTTCCGCATGGAGCTGCCCATGGAAAACGTGGGAAGAGCGATGTCGGATATCCAGAGGATGAGCGGCAGCTTTGAAGGACCTGAGGCTGAGAATGGGCAGGCGGTGCTCACAGGCAGCGCCCCGGTGTCGGAAATGCGGGAATACCAGAAGGAATTCGCCGCATACACAGGCGGGTTTGGCAGGATGTTCTGTACGGTCAGGGGCTATGACGTCTGTCACAACAGCGAAGAAGCAGCAGCGCGGATCGGCTATGACCCGGATTCGGATGTGGAAAATACCGCGGATTCTGTCTTCTGCGCTCATGGCGCAGGGATCATCGTGCCCTGGTATGAGGTGGAAGAACATATGCATGTGGAGAGCGGTGTGAGAGAAACTCCGTCCGGCCAGGAGCTTTTGCCTGTTTCGGTCCTCAAGCCGGCAAGGCGTACGATCGAGCTGACACGGGAGGAACTGGATGCAATCTATGTGCGCACGCCGGACCCGGTGAAGAGAAGCGTGAGCAGCCGCCCGGTGACCGTTTCTGCGCAAAGTGAGGATGCATCAGGGCAGAGCGGGAAGTACACGGGCAGGCCGGGGAGAAAGAAGGGAGACTGGGAAGAGTACCTTCTTGTGGACGGCTATAATATCATTTTTGCGTGGGATGACCTGAGGGAGCTGTCGGAAACGGATCTTGCGGCGGCGAGAGGGAAGCTTGCGGATATCCTGTGCGATTATCAGGGGTACCGGAAGTGCACGCTGATCCTTGTCTTTGATGCGTACAAGGTAGAAGGAAACCCGGGGGAAGTGGCGCGGTATCACAATATCCATATCGTCTACACGAGAGAAGCGGAGACAGCGGACCAGTATATCGAGAAGACTGTGCGGCGGATCTCACGGAAGCATGAAGTGACTGTCGCTACGTCGGATGCGCTGGAGCAGGTGATCATCCTGGGGCAGGGAGCCCGCAGGATGTCAGCGGCAGGGCTGAAAGAAGAAGTGGAGCTCGCGCGGAAGGAATTGCGTGAAGAGCATCTGGGAAGAGGAGAGGGACTGAGGCATTATCTGTTTGACCATCTGGGAGAAGAGGAAGCGGAAGAAATGGAACGTGTGCGGCTGGGAAAAAATAAGGACGGATCTGCAAACTGGCATGCATAAAAAACTCATAACTGGACATTTTAATATGACCACGCCGGTGCTAATATACCTGTATCATACAGGAAAAGAGGATACGCACATGGAAAAGAGAAATGAAACGATCGTAAAGCTTGCGCAGACAGCGCTGATGGCAGCGCTCTGCTTTGTGTCTTTTACATTTTTGCAGATCAAGATACCGCTGCCCGGAGGAGACGCTACCTCCTTCCATCTGGGCAATACCTTCTGCGTGCTCGGGGCGCTCATACTGGGCGGCTGGTACGGCGGACTGGCAGGCGCGGTGGGGATGACGATCGCGGATGTGCTTGACCCGGTCTATATCATCGGCGCTCCGAAGACGTTTGTCCTGAAGCTCTGTATCGGCCTGATCACAGGGCTCGTAGCGCACAGGTTCGCGAAGATCAATGAGAGCACGGATAAAAAATATATCCTCCGCTGGAGCACCATTGCGTCAGTGGCAGGGCTTGGGTTTAATGTGGCCGCTGATCCGCTGGCGGGATATTTTTATAAGCAGTATATTCTCGGACAGCCGCAGCAGATGGCAGAGGTCCTTGCGAAATGGAGCACTGCCACCACATTTGTCAATGCGGTGGTATCCGTCCTGCTGGCGGGCGTGCTGTACAATGCGCTGCGCCCGGTGCTTTTGAAGACCGGTATGATCCATCTGACACGGACAAAGACTTCGCATGAAATGGTCCGCTGAAAAATGGTCTGCTGAAAGGAAGCGGCCGCAAAAAGACGCGAAAAAATAAAAAAGTAATAATTTTCTGGTGACTTTTTGCCTTGTTCGATGGTATTATTAATGAAACGGCTTAATAATCTATAACAATCATGAGAGTGAGGTAAGGAAGATGAATTGTGTGAAATGCTATCAGGAAATCCCTGAAGGGTCAAGATTCTGCCCATATTGCGGAGCGGAGCAGACGGCGGCTCCGGTAAATGAGCAGCCGGCAGAAACTGTAGAGACTGCGTCGGATACACCGTATCAGGACCCCTATAACACGGAGGGACAGGGTTCATACAGTTATGGGTATGACAGCCAGAATAACAACGACCAGACCAGCAATTATCAGACCAGCAGTTATCAGAATAATAACTACCAGAACAATGGTTATCAGAACGGGAATTATCAGGGTACACCATCGTACCAGCAGGATCAGGGCGACACCGTAAACTGGGTTCCGTATCTGGTACTGTCGATCATATCCACCCTTTGCTGCTGTATTCCGTTTGGTATCGTTGCTATCGTATTTTCTGCGAAGATCAACAGCGCAGTGACATCGGGAAATATGGAAGAAGCAAATAAGGCGGCGAAGACGGCAAAGATCTGGATCATTGTGGCAGTTGTCGCAGGACTTATCGTTAATATCGCTTACCTGGTGATCACAGCGATGATCGGTTCCGGCTCTTACTACTATTATTATTAAATCATGAGGCGGGAACAAGGCAGGGTACCGGGAGAAGGGATGCGGCAGAGCAGGAAGGCGAGGCTTGGCCTGTCGGTCTGCGCAGCAGCTCTGGCCTGTGCAGGGGCACTGTACCTGTATTTTATGGGACCGGGGAATGTTCCTCTCATCTGTGTGTTCCATGAGATTACGGGGCTGTACTGTCCGGGATGCGGGGCGGGGCGCGCGTGCTATTCGATCCTGCACGGAGAATTCCTGGAGGCATTCTGCTATAATCCTCTGATGACGGTCCTGCTTCCTCTGATCGGGCTGTATATCGCAGCGCGGATGGCGGATTGGATCATTACGGGAGGAAATCATATTGACAGGAAGATCAATGCGAAGTTCCTTACCTGGGTGCTGGTGGCTGTAGTGGTATACGGTGCGGTGAGAAATATCCCGGTATTTCCGTTTACTCTGCTGGCGCCGGAAGGGCTATGGCAGATATTATAAAGGAGAAGATCATGAAAATATGTCCGAAGTGCAACAGGCAGTGTGATGATAATACTGCCTACTGTCCGGAATGCGGGACGCCGCTCCCGCAGCAGCAGTACAATAATTCTCAGCAGTACAATAATTCTCAGCAGTACAACGATTTTCAGCAGTATAGCAATTCTCAGCAGTACAATAACGGAGGCGGTTATGGCCAGCCGGGCTGTTATTCGGCTTCCCGGTTCGGGATCACTCCGAGGAGCATACCGCTGTGTATCATATTCACTCTCATTACGTGTGGGATTTATGGCATTTACTGGATGATCAAGCTGAATGATGAGGTGAATATTGTTTCCGGCGAACCGCAGGCAACATCCGGCGGGATCGTATTCCTATTAACGATCGTTACATGCGGGATCTACGGATTGTACTGGCTCTATAAGATGGGAGAACGGTGCGACAGGATCAAAGGAGTGAATGGAAGTTTAGGCATCCTTTATCTGATACTGGGACTTTTCGGATTTGGCATTATCAGTTACTGTCTGATCCAGGATACGCTGAACAAAACGGCATAAACAATCTTGCGGGCAAAATGGCGAGAGAATTGGTTCCCCGGGGACAGGGCGGCCTGTATACAAAAGGCTTCCTGCCCCGGGATTTTTATGGTATAATGATTGCACATTCGTGCGATCCGAAGCGGATTCTCCGCTTCGCCCCGCTGCGCGGGGATTATACCGGGAGCCACGGCTTGGAAAGTAAATGCCGCTGCGCGGCGCATCCTTTCCTGCGCACGTAGTATAATGATTGCACATTCGTGCGATCCGAAGCGCATCCTTTCCTGCGCGAGTGGCATGATGGATGGCGCAAAAGAGACCAGAAATTATCTGTAAATTATGGAGGAAATGAAAATGATCAACAAATTAGTGGAGAAAATCAGGAAGACGGGTGCGCCTATTGTTGTCGGGCTGGATCCGATGCTCAGCTATATACCGCAGCATGTGCAGGAGAAAGCATTTGCGGAGTATGGAGAGACTCTGGAGGGAGCTGCGGAAGCAATCTGGCAGTTCAACAAGGAAATCGTGGACAAGACTTACGACCTGATTCCCGCGGTAAAACCGCAGATCGCGATGTATGAGCAGTTCGGCGTGCCGGGGGTGGAAGCGTTCAAAAAGACAGTAGATTACTGCAAGTCAAAAGATCTTGTAGTGATCGGAGATATCAAAAGAGGAGATATCGGTTCTACATCAGCGGCATACGCAGTGGGCCATCTCGGAAAAGTTAAGGTAGGAAGCAAAGAATATGTCCCGTTTGACGAAGATTTTGCGACAGTGAACCCTTATCTTGGCTCCGACGGCGTAAAGCCTTTTGTAGAGGTGTGCAAGGAACAAAAGAAAGGGCTTTTCATCCTTGTCAAGACATCCAATCCTTCCAGCGGGGAATTCCAGGACCGCCTGATCGACGGGCGCCCGCTGTATGAGCTGGTCGGCGAGAAAGTCGCTGAATGGGGCGCAGACTGTATGGGAGATGAGTACAGCTATATCGGAGCAGTAGTCGGCGCTACTTACCCGGAGATGGGAAAAGTGCTCAGGAAGATCATGCCGAAATCCTATATCCTCGTACCGGGATACGGCGCTCAGGGCGGACAGGGAAAAGACCTTGTACATTTCTTCAATGAGGACGGACTCGGCGCGATCGTGAACTCCTCCCGTGGGATCATCGCTGCGTATAAGCAGGAGGCGTACTCAAAGTTTGGCGCTGAGAATTTCGGGGATGCGTCGAGAGCAGCCGTGGAGGCGATGATTGCAGATATTAGCGGTGCACTTGCCGGCAAATAAAAAGTGAAAGGGGTCAGACCCCTTTTAGGTAAATCGTCTGAATATTCAAAAAAGGAGCACGTATGGCAAGAAAGAAGGAAAATGCGGTCATCCTTTCCCAGGAGATGATCGCCAAGGATATTTACAGTATGTGGTTAAAGACGGATGCGGCGAGAGAGGCTGCGCCCGGACAGTTTATATCCATGTATACGAATGACGGGAGCAGACTCCTGCCGAGACCGATCAGTATATGTGAGATTAACAAAGCAGACATCAGCCTCAGAGTTGTGTACCGGGTGACCGGGAAGAATACAGGGACCGAGCTGTTTTCCAGGATGAAAGCAGGGGACACGATCCCGGTGATCGGACCCCTTGGAAATGGATTCCCGTATAAGGATGCTGCGGGAAAGAAGGTCTTCCTCATGGGCGGCGGGATCGGGGTGCCGCCGATCCTTGAGCTGGCGAAGCAGATGGAATGCGGGAAGAAGCAGATCATCATGGGATACAGGGATGCGGAGACTTTCCTGAAAGATGAGTTTGAAAAATATGGTGAGGTATATGTTTCCACTGAGGACGGCAGTGTGGGGACAAAGGGGAATGTCATGGACGCGATCCGGGAAAACGGACTGGAAGCAGATATGATCTTTGCCTGCGGGCCGACTCCAATGCTCCGCGCAATTAAAGAATATGCTGAGAAAAATAACATTGTATGCTATCTTTCTCTGGAGGAAAGGATGGCGTGCGGGATCGGCGCCTGCCTTGCCTGTGTCTGCCAGACAAAGGAGAAGGATCACCACAGCAATGTCAATAATAAAAGGATCTGTAAGGATGGTCCGGTCTTTCTGTCAACGGAGGTGGAGATCTGATGGATATGAGAGTGAATATCGCGGGCGTAGAGTGGAAAAATCCGGTGACAGTCGCCTCGGGCACATTTGGTTCGGGAGCGGAGTTCGCGGAATTTGTAGATCTGAACAGGCTTGGGGCAGTGACGACAAAAGGTGTGGCAAATATCCCGTGGGCAGGGAATCCGACGCCGAGGGTGGCGGAAACATACGGCGGAATGATGAACTCAGTGGGGCTGCAGAATCCGGGGATCGATGTGTTCTGCGAGAGGGATATCCCGTTCCTTAGACAGTATGATACAAAGATTATTGTGAATGTATGCGGAAAATCTGAGGAGGACTACTGCGAAGTTGTAGAGCGCCTGGCGGATGAAGATGTGGATATGCTGGAGATCAATATCTCCTGCCCGAATGTAAAAGAAGGCGGCATCGCCTTTGGTCAGGATCCCGGGGCTGCGGAAAAGATCACAAAGGCGGTAAAAAAATACGCAAGGCAGCCGGTGATCATGAAGCTGAGTCCCAATGTGACCAGCATTGCCGAGATGGCTAAGGCAGTGGAAGCCGGCGGCGCGGATGCAGTGTCGCTGATCAATACGATCACAGGGATGAAGATCGATATCCGCAGAAAAACATTCCTCCTGGCGAACAGGACCGGCGGCGTGTCCGGCCCGGCAATCCATCCGATCGCGGTGCGCATGGTATATGAGGCGGCGAATGCTGTAAAGGTGCCTGTGATCGGCATGGGCGGGATCGCTTCCGCAGAAGATGCCATTGAGATGATCCTCGCGGGAGCGAGCGCGGTATCTGTTGGCACAGCGAATTTCTATGATCCGGCAGTCACGATGGAGATCGTGGGCGGGATCGAAGATTATATGAAAGAGCAGGGCTTTGAGACGGTCGCTGAGATGGTGGGGATCGTGAAATAAAATAAGGCTGTAATAAGGAAGTGCAAAATTTCAGGTGACGGGGCTGCCGCATGAGAGATTGGTTTTCTCATGCAGCGGCCCCGATTTAGTAGAAAGAGGAAGGATCGGCACTGATAGCGTGGCGTCAGATAGCCATAAAAGATATCTGTTGTTTCATTGAAAATAGCAGGGACTTATGTTAGAATTGTAAAGAATTAGAAAACGATCCACAATCTGCAAGCCAGATGCGTGATGAGAATACAGGAGGTTTTACAGGAATGGAAAGCTATAAGAAAGAATTTATCGAGTTCATGGTGGACAGCGATGTGCTGAAATTCGGAGAGTTTACGCTGAAGAGCGGAAGGAAGTCTCCGTTTTTTATGAATGCAGGAGGCTATGTGACAGGTTCTCAGTTAAAAAAACTGGGCGAGTATTATGCAAAAGCGATCCACAATACATATGGGGATGATTTTGACGTACTGTTCGGGCCGGCATATAAGGGAATCCCGCTGAGTGTCGTTACAGCGATCGCATACAGCGAACTGTACGGAAAAGAAGTGAGGTATTGTTCAGACCGCAAGGAAGAGAAAGATCACGGCGCTGATAAGGGAAGCTTCCTCGGAAGTAAATTAAAAGACGGGGACAGAGTTGTCATGATCGAGGATGTGACCACATCCGGGAAGTCCATGGAAGAGACTGTACCGAAGGTAAAGGGAGCGGCTGACGTGGAGATCGTGGGGCTTATGGTATCCCTGAACCGCATGGAAGTAGGAAAAGGCGGCGAGAAATGCGCGCTTGACGAGGTAAAAGACCTGTACGGTTTTGATACGGCGGCCATCGTGACAATGGAAGAGGTTGTGGAGTGCCTGTACAACAAAGAATACAAAGGAAAAGTTATCATTGACGATACATTAAAAGCAGCCATCGATACATACTATGAGACATATGGAGTAAAATAGGGAGGCGCGTACAATGGAAAAAGCATATCTTACAATGAAGAACAGCGGCGCAGGCAGTATTGCGATAGGGATCATCGTTCTGGTCGTAGGGATCACGGTTGGAGTGCTTTCCATCGTGAGCGGCGCCAGCCTGCTGAAACATAAGAGAGAGATCACATTCTGACTGCGGGGTATCCGCAAGTCTGTTACGGGGGACAGATCATATACGATCTGTCCCTTGTTGGCTGAATATTCAGACGACTTGACCAAAAGGGGTCTGACCCCTTTTGGTCAAGCTGTCTGACAATTTATAAAGAGGTAAGATTTTGAGCGGTAGGAAAAAGAAAATATTCAGGGCGGTGGGGAAAGTCCTGTTTTTATTATATGTTGTTTTTCTGATCTACTTCCTGTTCCTTGCCGAATGGTACGGCAGGACAGGGGTATCGGAGGAGTACCGGTATAATCTGGAATTGTTCCGGGAGATCAAGAGGTTTATCATTTACAGGGAGCAGCTGGGGACATTTGCCGTGTTTGCAAACCTGGCGGGGAATATCCTTATTTTTGTTCCGTATGGTTTTTTTATTTCCGTGGCGAGCAGGGCAAGAGGCTTTTTTAAGACTCTGTTTTTCAGCATGGGCCTGAGCCTGTGCGTGGAGATCATCCAGCTCTTTACGCGGGTGGGGAGCTTTGACGTGGATGATATCCTGCTGAACACGATCGGAGGCGTGCTCGGGTATATTGTCTTTCTGATATGTAATGGTATAAGGAGAAAACATGATGTTCGGAAATGAAAAAAGCGCTGAACAGCGGCAGAAGGAAAAGGAACGCAGAAAAAGAGGGACAAGGAAATACGGCAGGGCGAAATTCAAAAATTCCCGGAAGGGGATCCTGTCCTGTATCAGCGGCGCGGGGGCGCTCCTGATCCTGGCGGGATGTATTTTGTACGCATTCCTGGCCCGGGGGAAAGCTGCCGGGATCGTGGGCGGGATCGTGATCATCTCGTTCTTGCTCTCGATCTGGGGGATCCGCTGTGCGATACAGGGATTCCGGGAGAGGGACCGCAGTTACCTGACCTGTAAGATCGGGCTGCCTGTAAACGCGGCTGCACTGATCCTGTTCCTTGCGATATTTATAGGAGGCTTGAGCTGATGGGTGTGAAAGAGATACAGAAAGAGAAGAATGAACAATATGAGGAACGGCATGCGCTGGCTGTGGAACGGCTGAGAGGCATTGTCACTGAGGAGACGGTGCCGGAGAAGTATGTGCCGTATTTTCAGGATACAGCGCTTTTCCTTCTTGAGCTTGAAAATGTCAGGCGCAAAGTTGCTTCCGGCGAGTGGGAGAGATACAGCCTGGAGGAAATGCAGAGTTTAAATGAGATCCTGTACAGTGACGTCCTCGGGGAGCGGTATGGAAGCAGTTATGCAGATCCTGCCTGTGCGGCGGAAAAGCTGGGGCCGGATATCGGAAGGCTGTTAAGCCTTTTATATGCTGAGATGAGGTCCGGGATCCCGTATGCTTTTGAGGACAGGATGGATTACCTGACGATCCTCTGTGAACTGTTTATCGAAGTGTACAATTGTTTTGAGGGGACAGAGGAAGATCGGGCAAAACAGATCCGGGATATCATTTACTGGTATGCCAGTGATTACTGCGATGTGTTCCTTGCGGACAGGATCATGGAACAGATCGATCCGGAATATTCGTTCGCGGCGGATATCATCGAGCATGCAGATCTGGAAGACGACCGTTATCTGTACCGCTTCGGCGAATATATCACAGAGAATGAGCTGGGGACGGCGAGACATCTGCGCTCCCTTCCGGAGGAGACGATCCGGAGAATGGCGGACGTGTACACAGAAGGATACCGCATCGGATTCATCAATACGGGAAAAGACCTGTCAAAAAAATCCGTGGTCAATATCCGATACAGCCTGGGATTTGAGCGGGTGATCCGGGCGGCGATAGAAAATTTCCGCAAAATGGGCTTAAAGCCTGTCATCTACCGGGCGGCATCTGGTGTGATCACAAAGCGGGAGCACCATAAGATCGGTTATTACGGCGCGGTGGCAAACTGGCAGTACGAGTATGACCACCGTCAGGACCAGGCGCTCTTTATGGATAAGCGCTACATCGAGCGCAGGCTGGAGGTCATGCGCACAGTATATGAGCAGAACAGGGAGCTGGCAGCACAATTCGCGGGGCCGGCGGTGATGGAGACCTTCGGGGAGACTCCGTTTTCACCAAAGGCAGTGCCGGAAGCGCCGTCCTATACGGAGGAGCAGAGAGAGCTGGCGCTCAGGTATGACAGCCGTTCCGGGCAGATCACGAATGAATATATCAGAGGAGAAGAGCGGAGCTTTACGATCGTTGCCTATCCTGTACCTGAGATCGGGGAGAAGTATTCGGAGATCTTTGACGAAGTGATCCGGATCAACACGCTGGACGCTAAGCTGTATGAAAAAGTACAGCAGACCATGATCGACGCCCTTGACCAGGGAGAATATGTCCATGTGACCGGAAAGGGCGGGAACCGCACGGATATCCGAGTACAGCTCCATCCTCTGGCCGACCCGGCGAAGGAGACGAAATTCGAAAACTGCGTGGCAGACGTAAATATCCCTGTTGGCGAGGTGTTTACGTCGCCTGTGCTGGAAGGAACAGACGGTGTGCTCCATGTGAGCCGGGTCTATCTGGAAGGACTGGAGTACCGGGATCTGGAACTGACCTTCCGGGATGGGATGATCGAGGACTACCGATGCGGGAACTTCCCGGATGAGGAGCAGGGCCGCGGATATATTTATGACAATATCCTGAAAAACCACAGCACGCTGCCGCTCGGGGAGTTTGCCATCGGGACAAATACAACGGCATATGCGGCGGCGAAGAAATACGGCATCGAAGATAAGATGCCGATCCTGATCGCAGAAAAGACGGGACCTCATTTTGCCGTGGGCGATACATGCTATTCCTGGAGCGAGGACATCCGCGTTTATAATCCGTCCGGGAAAGAGATCATAGCAAAGGATAATTCGGTCTCCCTGAAAAGGCGTGATGATGTGTCAAAAGCATATTTCAACTGCCATACAGATATAACTCTGCCTTATGAAGAGTTAGAAGAAATAAGTGTAGTGACAAAAGAAGGGAAACACATTATACTATTAAAAGACGGAAAATTCGTACTTCCGGGAACAGAAATTCTAAATGAACCATTAAAAGAGCTTATAAATGAGAAGGAGGAAATGAAATGCCAAAAGTAGGAATCGTGATGGGCAGCGACTCAGACCTGAAGGTGATGAGCAAAGCTGCATCTATGCTGGAGAAATTCGGGATCGACTATGAGATGACGATCATCTCCGCGCACCGCATGCCGGATACATTTTTTGAGTGGGCAAAGGCAGCGGAAGGAAAAGGGATCAAGGTGATCATCGCGGGAGCCGGTATGGCGGCACATCTTCCGGGAATGTGCGCCGCGCTCTTCCCGATGCCGGTCATCGGAGTGCCCATGTCAGGAAAGAACCTGGACGGCATGGACGCGCTTTACTCGATCGTACAGATGCCGCCGGGAATCCCGGTAGCGACCGTTGCCATTGACGGCGGGATGAACGCTGCGATCCTTGCGGCAAAGATCCTTGCCACATCAGATGAAGAAGTCCTTAAGAAATTGAAAGACTATTCCGCTGAGATGAAAGACACTGTGCAGGCAAAGGCGGATAAATTAAAAGAGATCGGCTACGAGGCGTATCTGAACGGCTAAGGGCCGGATCGGGCATCATAGAAAACAGACACACCGCAGACAGCGGGGTTCGATAAGGAGATCAGATTATGGATTATAAAAATGCAGGCGTTGATATTGAGGCTGGCTACAGATCAGTTGAGCTTATGAAGGAGCATGTGAAGAAGACGATGCGCGAGGAGGTGCTCGGCGGGCTGGGTGGATTCTCCGGCGCGTTTTCCCTGGCAAAGATCAAAGAGATGGACGAGCCGGTGCTCCTCTCAGGGACAGACGGATGCGGGACAAAGGTCAAACTGGCGATGATCCTGGACAAACACGACACCATCGGTATCGATGCAGTGGCAATGTGTGTGAATGATATTGCCTGCGCAGGCGGGGAACCACTGTTTTTCCTCGACTATATTGCCTGCGGCAAGAATGAGCCTGAGAAGATCGCGGAGATCGTAAAAGGAGTCGCGGACGGATGCCTCCAGTCAGGCGCAGCCCTGATCGGCGGGGAGACGGCGGAACATCCGGGGCTCATGGCTGAGGATGAGTACGACCTGGCGGGCTTTGCGGTCGGCGTATGTGATAAGAAGGACATGATCACAGGAGAGAACTTAAAGCCGGGCGACGTGCTGATCGGCATGGCGTCCTCAGGCATCCACAGCAACGGATTTTCTCTTGTGAGAAAAGTATTCAGTATGAAAAGAGAAGCCCTGGATACATACTATGACAGTCTGGGGTGCACGCTCGGGGAAGCTCTGCTCGCTCCGACAAGGATCTATGTAAAAGCACTGAAGAGTATCAAAGACGCGGGCGTTACTGTGAAGGCGTGCAGCCATATCACTGGCGGCGGATTCTATGAAAATGTACCCCGTATGCTGAAAGAGGGTACAAGGGCAGTCATTAAGAAAGACAGCTATCCGATCCCGCCGATCTTTAACATGCTTTCCGTGGACGGAGATGTGGAAGAACATATGATGTACAATACATTCAACATGGGACTGGGAATGGTCCTGGCAGTGGATGAGGCGGACGTGGACCGCGCGATGGAAGCCATCCGGGCAGCAGGGGAAGCGCCCTATGTAGTCGGCAGCATCGCTGAGGGAGAAAAAGGAGTAGACTTATGTTAGAGACAAAGGCCGGATCCGGCATGGAATGTGCAGGAGCAGGCGCCTGTGAAGGGAAAGCGGCCGCACCTTGCCGGATCGTGGTGATGGTATCCGGCGGCGGCACGAATCTCCAGGCGATCATTGACCGCGTGAAGGACGGCAGTATCACGAATACCGTGATCGCGGGTGTCATCAGCAATAACAGGAACGCATATGCCCTGAAGCGCGCGGAGGAGAACGGGATCCCCTCAAAATGTATCTCCCCAAAAGATTATGAGTCCAGAGAGATCTTTAATGAAAAACTGCTGGAGGCAGTGAATGGATATGAGCCGGATCTTGTAGTCCTTGCAGGGTTCCTCGTAGTAATCCCGCCGGAGATGATCGCAAGGTACCGCAACCGCATGATCAACATCCACCCGTCCCTGATCCCGTCGTTCTGCGGGAAGGGATATTATGGGCTGAAGGTCCACGAGGCGGCGCTTCAGCGCGGGGTGAAAGTCGTCGGCGCGACCGTGCATTTCGTGGATGAGGGCACAGATACCGGACCGATCATCCTCCAGAAAGCAGTGGAGGTAGAGCAGGGCGATACTCCGGAAATCCTCCAGAGGAGAGTCATGGAGCAGGCGGAGTGGAAGATCCTGCCCCGGGCGATCGACCTGATCGCCAACGGTCGGGTAACCGTCGAGGGCAGCCATGCGGTGATAAGCAAATAAGAGGAGGTTACTTATGAAAGTTCTGATCGTAGGAAGCGGCGGAAGAGAACATGCCATAGCGGCGAGCGCGGCGAAGAGCCCGCGGGCGGATAAGATCTACTGCGCTCCGGGAAATGCCGGGATTGCAGAGTATGCAGAGTGTGTGGATATCGGTCCCATGGAGTTTGAGAAGCTGGCGGCATTTGCAAAAGAAAAAGAGATCGACCTGTGCATCGTGGGGATGGATGACCCGCTGGTGGGAGGTCTTGTGGACGTGCTGGAAGAAGCAGGGATCCGCACGTTCGGACCGAGGAAAAATGCAGCGATCCTGGAGGGATCCAAGGCGTTTTCCAAGGACCTGATGAAGAAATATAATATCCCCACAGCGGCGTACGAGAATTTTACAGACCCGGATCAGGCGTTCGCCTATCTGGAGACGGCAAAATTCCCCATTGTCCTGAAAGCGGACGGGCTGGCGCTCGGGAAAGGCGTGCTCATCTGCCAGAACCTGGAAGAGGCGAAAGAGGGCGTAAAGACGATCATGCTGGACAAGAAGTTTGGGACAGCGGGAAATGAGATGGTCATCGAAGAATTCATGACAGGCAGGGAAGTATCCGTCCTCTCCTTCGTAGATGGAAAGACCATTAAGACCATGACAAGCGCCCAGGACCACAAGCGCGCAGGGGACGGGGATACCGGGCTGAATACAGGCGGCATGGGGACATTTTCCCCCAGCCCGTTCTATACAAAAGAGGTAGAAGCATTCTGCGAACAGCATATCTATCAGCCCACCGTGGACGCAATGGCAGCGGAAGGACGTCCCTTCAAAGGCGTGATCTTCTTCGGGCTGATGCTCACGGCGGACGGGCCGAAGGTGCTGGAGTACAACGCAAGGTTCGGCGATCCGGAAGCGCAGGTCGTGCTCCCGCGCATGAAGAACGACATTATCGACGTAGTCGAGGCATGTATCGACGGCACCCTGGACCAGATCGATCTCCAGTTTGAGGATAACGCGGCTGTGTGCGTGGTGCTCGCGTCCGAAGGCTATCCGGTGAAGTATGAGAAAGGATTCCCCATCAGCGGCCTGGATGAGTTCAAAAAGCATGAGGGGTATTACTGCTTCCATGCAGGGACAAAGTTCGACGGAGACCAGATCGTGACAAACGGCGGCCGCGTGCTCGGAGTGACGGCAAAGGGGAAAGACCTGAAAGAGGCGAGAAAGAATGCGTACGCCGCGACCGAGTGGGTGCAGTTTGAGAATAAGTATATGAGACACGATATCGGGAAGGCTATCGATGAGGCTTAAATCTGGATTTGCGGGGGAGCCTTCCTTGTGAATATGACGTCCGAAAACCGTCGGTTTGATGCAGACGTTTTCGCGGCGGACGGGGATATGGCTCAGGTTCCGGTTCCGTAATCTGGGAAAGACGTAAAAAGAATGGGATACGGCTAAGGACAATTTCAAAGCGGAAGATTCGCCTGCGGCTCAGGCATCCGCTT
>DWUV01000182.1 GCA_019120595.1 Candidatus Mediterraneibacter tabaqchaliae
TTTACGTCTTTCCCAGATTACGGAGCCGGAACCTGAGCCATATCCCCGTCCGCCGCGAAAACGTCCTGCATCAAACCGACGGTTTTCGGACGGTATATTTGAAGGAAGGCTCCCCCGCAAATACAGATTTACCCCACGGATATCATGGTCTCGATCACGAGGAAGTTCTCTCCCCCTGCCTCGGGGAAGTGTCTGAAATGCGCCTCCGGGTCCACTGCCTCCCATTTCTGTATCTCCAGTGACTCTCCTTCCTCCCTTCGGATATTTACCTGCTCTCTGTCCCGGGGCGTCTCAAAGTAGGAGAAGAGAAGGTTTTCATGAAGGGAGATCATCTGATATCTGTCCCCGACGAGAAGCCCCTCTTCTACGATCGCCTGATGATGGCACACATAGGAAAACAATTTCTCCGGGTACAGCACTGCGATCCTGCCGCACCGCTTATCCGGCGCTTTCTTCCGTCTCCACGTCTCCAGGTCTTTCGGCGTGTCAAACCAGAAGACCGGGTACATGTATGCCCAGTGTGCTTCTCCGGAAAGCTCCGGCCACGTATGCAGGAGCGGCGCCATCTCCGGGAACCACTGCTCCGGGATCCCGGCCCAGTCCGGCTGACCTTCCCGGCCCGCTGCGCTGTCAGCTTCCTCATTTTCCCCTTTTGACACAGATTCTTCTGTCACACATTCCATATACAGGAATAAAAGCTCATGCCAGCGGAACATCCCTCCTGTCAGGAGACGTCCTTCCTGTTTTTCTTTTTCCATCTTCCGGCGGCATGCAGAGACAGCGTCTTCCAGTGCTGCCTCTGTCACGTCATTTTTCAGCGCCGCACGGTACTGAGCTCGTACGACCTGCGGTACGGCCTGCTGCACATCCTGCTGTACATCCACATCCCGTTTCATCATATCCGTCCTTTCCATCCTTCCGGCAGGTACTTCTGCGTTGCCCTCAGCATGTCGTCCACAAGCTGCAGAACGTCGTTTTCTCCGCACTTTTTCCCTTTTACGAGCGGGTCGTTCAGGAACGCCTGTACCACTGCCTCCTTATCACAGCTAAGCGCTGCGTGGAGGATCGTACCGTGGTTTTCTACATGAGGCATAATAAGACCTCTGATATCTTCCGGGAGTTTCCCCGCGTAAAGCGGACGCACTGCATCCCGCTCAAATACTGCGTTTGTCTCTACGACCGCATCTGCCGGGAGATTCGCGATCTGGAGCGCACTGTTGGGGATATTCACATTGCTGACCATCCGGGTCAGGCCGCAGAGCGCTTTGATCAGAAGGATGCCTTCTTCCCCTGTCGGCTTAAGTTCTACGCTCTCCTCGCCGTTTAAGAGCCTCCTGCTCTTTGCAAGCCGTTCTTTCAGGTCTTCTTTTCTCCATGCCACAGTTGTCAGCGCGAATTTCCATTTTTTCACTGTCTCCGGGTCATTCAGGTATTCGTCTCCCGGCATGAATTCCGCGAGATGACGGTCGCCGGCAGCCGCGATCAGACCATAGCGCCGGAAAAGGTCAAATTTTACTCTGTGCGCGCAGGCGAAACAGGAATTTGCCCAGTTCATGTCCCGCTCATGGAATCCTTCTTCAAAATGCTCATCCACATATTTTCTGTATACCGGGAACAGATCCATCCCCATGTAGGAAGCATAGTCAAACCATGTGAAATGATTGATGCCCAGCACATTCACATGGATCTCTTCTCTCCTGATGTCCTGAAGCCCGTACTCCTCTTCCAGGATGCCTTTCAGCACCTTCTGTGTGCCGAATACTTCGTGGCAGCATCCGAATGCTTTGATCTCCGGGAAGATGTGATACAGTGTCTTCACACACAGGGACATGGGGTTTGTATAATTGATGACCCATGCCTCAGGCGCGTATTCTTTTACCGCCTCCGCGATCTCCACGAACATGGGGATCGTGCGGAGCGCCCGCATCATGCCGCCCGGTCCCGCTGTATCTCCCACTGACTGCCAGATCCCCAGACGTTCCGGGAGATGCACGTCCGCTTCCATCTCGTCAAATGTACCCGGAAAGATGGAGATCACTGCAAAATCAGCTCCTGTGAGTGCTTCTCCTAAGGTAGCGCAGGTCCTGTATTCCCACTTTCCTTTTGCATCCTCTCTTGCACTGACCGCATTGCCGATCACCTCATTTGCCTCCGCTGCCTCTTTGTCAATATCATACAGCCGGATCGTACCGCTCATGTCCGGCTCCAGCGCCAGGTCTGTCATAAAAGTCCACGCCCAGCCCCGGGATCCGCCTCCGATATAAGCGATCTGCACATCCTTTACCTTTTTGTCTTTATACTTCATTATCCACACCTCTCGCATCTCTGCCCCTCCGACAAGATCCCGGCGGGGCTGTTTATATTTTTCTATCGATTATTATAAAAAAATATCGTATAATAATCTCACACGATATTGCTTATTTTATATTTATTCATACAATATTGACTTTCTTTTCCAAAAGATGCTTTAGAAATACCCGGCAGATGCTCTGTGACTATTTTGGGGGGGCGCTTTGTGGGGGGCTTTGCGGATGCTTTTGGAAAATTTTTAAAGGAGCTGCCATGCAGAATATACTTTTTGAAGGATCTATAAAGGGTCTGTACATCAGCCGGATCGTGCGGGACTTTGAGTTCACGATGCCAGACGTACATACCCACTATAATGACTATGAAGTCTATTATCTGCTCGAAGGAGAGCGGCGCTATTTTATCGGGACGAAAATCTATCATCTGAAGCAGGGCAGCCTTGTCTTTATCCGGCGCAATGTGATCCACAAGACTGCTCTTGCCAGAGCCGCCCACCATGACCGTATCCTCATGGAAATCTCCCACTCTTATCTTGAGTCCGTGTTTGCCGCCACAGATGAACTGTCATTGCCGGAATATTTCCGGGATGACTGCATCATCCTGTCTCTCGACAGCAGTGACCGGGAATTTGTAAAAGGGCTTCTCCTTGAACTGGGGAGGGAGCTGAGGTCAAAAGACTGCGGATTCCGCCTGCTCGCCCAGAGCCTGGTCGCAGAACTGTTCGTTTTTGCCAAAAGGCAGGAAACCAAAGCGAGCTCCGCCGCATCCTCCCGCACCGACGACCCCCGCCACAGACAGATAGAAGAAATCGCATGCTATATAGCGGATAACTGCTGTTCCCCGCTCTCTCTCAGTTCCATAGCTGAACATTTCTATATGAACAAATGCTATTTAAGCCGGATCTTCAAGGAGGTCACCGGATTTACAGTGACCGGATACCTGCACGCCCGCCGGATCCAGAAAGCACGCACTCTGCTGGTGCAGGGCTCTATGAACATCTCCGAGATAGCCGAAGCGGCAGGATACGAAAACCTGACTTATTTTGAGCGGGTGTTCAGGAAACATACCGGGATGTCGCCTCTGGAATACCGAAAAGTGCACATAAAAAATACAAGGGGTCGGAGGATTTCGGAGGATATTTTCTGAATACTCAGAAAATATTCCTTGAAATCCTCCGACCCCTTACACTTTTTAAAGGTTGCCAAGAAGTTTATCAATACTTACAAGTTTTACGCTGAGGACGAAGATATCTGCTGCCACTGCAAGCTCTTCCGGCGTCGGATAGGACGGCGCGATACGGATGTTGCTGTCGTGCGGATCCTTTCCATACGGGAAGGTCGCGCCGGCGCCTGTCATCACGAGCCCTGCCTCTTTTGCTTTTGCCACGATCGCCTTCGCGCATCCTTCCATCGCGTCAAAGGAGATAAAATATCCGCCCAGCGGCTTGATCCAGGAGCCGATGCCCAGACCTCCCAGCTCTCTCTCCAGCACTTCGATGACTGCCTCGAACTTCGGGCGCATGATGTCCGCGTGTTTCTTCATGTGCTCGACGATACCGTGCACATCCTTGAAGAAGCGCACGTGGCGGAGCTGGTTCACCTTGTCGTGGCCGATCGTCTGGAACTTCAGCATATCGCGGATGTCTTTTAAGTTTGCCTCTGATGCCGCGATCGCCGCGATACCGGAGCCCGGGAAGCTGATCTTGGACGTGGAGGAGAACTTATATACCATATCCGGATTGCCGGCTTTCTTACACTCGCTTAAGATCTCGATCAGATAATCCTGCTTATCCTCATACAGATGGTGTACACAGTATGCATTATCCCAGTAGATACGGAAATCTTCCGCCGCCGGTTTCAGGTTCGCGAAGCGGAACACCGTCTCGTCAGAATATGTGATGCCCTGCGGGTTGGAATACTTCGGCACGCACCAGATCCCTTTGATTGCCGGGTCTTCGCTGACCAGCTTTTCTACCATATCCATATCCGGTCCTGTGGGGGTCATGGGGACATTGATCATCTCAATGCCAAAGTGCTCTGTAATGGCGAAATGTCTGTCATATCCCGGCACCGGGCACAGGAATTTTACCTTGTCAAGCCTGCACCACGGCGTACTGCCCATCACTCCGTGGGTCATCGCCCGCGCCACTGTATCATACATCACGTTCAGGCTGGAGTTCCCGAAGATGATCACATTGTCCTTCGGCACTTCCATCATGTCGGCAAGAAGCTGCTTTGCCTCTGTGATCCCGTCAAGCCCGCCGTAATTGCGGCAGTCCACTCCGTCCTCACAGATCAGGTTCGCGCTGCTGTTGAGCACATCCATCATACCCATAGAGAGGTTGAGCTGCTCCGCAGACGGTTTTCCCCTGGACATATCCAGCTTCAGCCCTCTTGCCTTCACTTCTGTAAACTGAGCCTCAAGCCCGTTTTTCAGTTCCAATAACTCTTCTTTACTTAAATCTTTGTACGCAGTCATCGCAGGACTCCTCCACTTTCTTTTTTACTCACTGTCTGCTATTGTATATAATTTATGACAGTTCGTCAATCCTTTCCTGCATTATTTTGTTTTTTATCAACGCATTTTCAGGGGAATAGGATGTATTTTTGAAATTTCATTTCCTTATTCATTCATTTTTTCATTCATTTTCCTGTTCATTTTCCCATTCACTTCAGCAGGTTTTCTTTGATCCTCAGAAGCTGTCCCGCCAGTTGTCCGATCTCGTCTTCGCGAAATCCGCTGCATATCATTTGTTCGATCTCCGAAAATCCCTCTCTCACTGCCTCTGCCTTTTCCCTGCCCTCTTCTGTCAGGCTGATTCGGCAGGAACGCCTGCAGTCCGGGTCTCTCTCCCTTATGATCAACCCCTGTTTCTGCAGTTTATCCAGCGTCCTGGACATGGTCGTCACATCCAGCATACATGCGTCCGCGATCTCCTTCTGGGTGACCGCCGGATGGGCGTCCACAAACACAAGGATCCTCGCCTGCCCCTGTCCGGGCGTCAGACCGATCCCCAGCAGGAATTCCTGCACCCGCTTTCTCTTGATCAGTTCGATCTGAAATAAAATCTCCCTCAACTGCTGTCCCATCTTCTATCCCTTCTATTCTAATTCGTACATTCCTGTATAGAGCTGGTAATACCGCCCCTTCTGTTCCAGGAGTTCCTCGTGGTCTCCTCTCTCGATGATCGTTCCGTGCTCCAGTACCATGATCGCTTTGGAATTGCGGACTGTCGAAAGCCTGTGTGCGATCACGAACACGGTCCTGCCTTCCATGATCGCATCCATGCCCTTCTCGATCAGCCGCTCTGTCCTCGTATCGACAGAAGACGTGGCCTCATCCAGGATGAGCACCGGCGGATGCGCCACCGCTGCCCTGGCAATGGCGAGAAGCTGCCTCTGCCCCTGGGAGAGGTTGCTCCCGTCGCTGTAAAGCATGGTCCGGTATCCGTCCGGAAGCCTGCGGATAAAGGAGTCCGCATTGGCAAGCCTCGCCGCCTCTGCCACCTCTTCCTCTGTCGCCGACAGATTCCCATAGCGGATATTGTCAGTGATCGTACCGGTAAACAGATGGGTGTCCTGTATGACCATGGCAAGAGAACGCCTCAGGTCCTCCTTCCGGATATCCCTGATATCGATCCCGTCATAGAGGATGCGCCCGCCCTGGATCTCATAAAACCGGTTGATCAGGTTGATGATCGTTGTCTTCCCGGCTCCGGTAGATCCCACAAACGCGATCTTCTGGCCGGGCTTTGCATACAGGCTGATCCCGTCCAGCACCTTCTGATCCGGCACATAGCCAAAGGTCACATTCTCGAACCTCACGTCCCCCTTTAGCGGAGTCGTCTTCCCCCTCTCGTCCTGCCACGCATACGCATACCCGATCCTGCCGTTTTCTCCTGTTTTCTCCGTGCGGACAAGGCGCACCTTCCCTTCATCGATCTCCGGCTCCTCGTGCATCATCTCGAAAATACGCTCAGCCCCCGCAAGAGCGGACAGGATGAAGTTCACCTGCTGAGTGAACTGGTTCAGCGGCATCGCGCTCTGCCGCACATACACAAGGTAAGCGGCAAGGCTCCCCAGGTCCATCATCCCCGCAATGGCCAGCAGCCCGCCCGCGCAGGCGGACACCGCATAGTTCGCGTACGACAGGGACACAATGCTGGGCACCATCATCCCGGAGTAGCCGAGAGCCTTCGTGGACGCCCGCCGCAGCGCCTCGTTTTTCTCCCGGAATACCTTCAGGTCCTCTTCTTCGTGGTTAAAGACTTTCTCCACCTTCTGCCCTGCCGCCATCTCTTCCACAAAGCCGTTGATCTCCGCAAGGAACGCCTGCTGCCTGTCATAATACTCTTTACTCCGTCTCCCGTTCCATTTGATGAAAAAGAACATGATACACAGGAACACGATCACGATCAGCGACATATTGACATTGAGCACGAGGAGCATGACCACCGTGCCCGTCAGGGTCAGCGCGCTCTGGATCACCATGGTAAAGCTGTTATTGAGCGCCTCCTGTACCGTATCCACGTCATTGGTAAACCGGCTCATCAGCTCTCCGTGCGTATGGGCGTCAAAATATTTTAGCGGCAGCTTCTGCACATGGGCAAAGAGATCCCGTCGGATATCCGCCACCACCTTCTGGGAAGTCTTTACCATCAGCCGGTTATATCCGAAGGTAGACAGCGCGCCGCACAGATACATGAGCCCCATTCCGATGAGAGCATAGATAAGCCCTCTGATATCCCCGGGCAGGATGAACTGATTGATCACGGGTTTCAGAAGGTACGTGCCCGCCACGTTCGCCCCGGTGCTTATAAACACGAGCACCGCCACAAGAAGCAGGAGCCACTTGTGATACCCCATGTAGTGAAACAATTCCCTGAGCGCTTTCTTTGTATTTTTCGGGCGTTTATATCCGGTATATCTGGCCATTACAGATCCGCTCCTTCCTTCTGGGAATCATAGATCTCCTGATAGATCTTATTGCCTGAGAGCAATTCCTCGTGGGTGCCGATGCCCCGGATCTTCCCGTCGTCCAGCACCACGATCTGGTCCGCGTGCCGCACGGAGGAGATCCTCTGGGCAATGATGATCTTCGTCATATCCGGCAGCTTCTGAGAGAGCTGCTCCCGTATCCGCGCCTCTGTGGCAGTATCCACCGCGCTCGTGGAATCGTCCAGGATCAGCACCTTCGGTTTCTTCAGGATCGCCCGCGCGATACAGAGACGCTGCTTCTGCCCGCCGGACACATTCACTCCGCCCTGGCCCATTTCCGTATCATACCCTTTCTCCAGACGCCCGATAAATTCGTCCGCCCCGGCGATCCGGCAGGCTTCCTCTACCTCCTCCCGGGAAGCGGTGCTGTCACCCCACAGCAGGTTTTCCATCAGCGTCCCGGAAAAGAGCGTATTCTTCTGGAGGACCACTGCCACCGCGTCCCGCAGGTGTTTCAGCGGATACCGCTCCACCGGCTGTCCGTCGATGAGCAGTTCTCCGGCAGAGATATCATAGAGCCGCGGTATGAGCTGGACCAGAGTTGTCTTCGCGGACCCTGTCTGGCCGACGATCCCCACAGTCTGGCCTGCCCTGATGTGCAGGCTGATATCCGAGAGCACATATTCCGCCGCTTCCTTCTTATATTTAAAGTAGACATGACTGAACTCTATCTCGCCCCTGGTGACCTCGATATCCTGCGCCTTGTCTTCTTTGATGTCGATCTCTTCATCCAGCACTTCGATGATCCTCTTCCCGGACGCAAGGGAGCGCGTGAGCATGAGGAAAATATTGGAGATCATCATCAGGGAATTCAGGATCTGGAGCACATAGCTTAAAAATCCGGTCAGCTCTCCCACCTGCATGGTCCCCACACGGATCATGCCCCCGCCGAACCAGAGGATGCTGATGACCGTGCCGTACATGACGAACTGCATGGCCGCCATATTCGTCATGGCCAGCTTAAACGCCCGCTCGGACTGGGTCTGGAGATTCGTGTTTACCTCCCCGAACTTTTGGATCTCATACTCTCCTCTTACATAAGCCTTGACTACCCGGACCGCTGTCAGGTTCTCCTGGATGATCCGGTTCACCAGGTCAATGGCTCCCTGCATCTTCGCGTACAGGGGACGCACATTTTTTATGATCAGGTACAGACAGATCCCAAGCGTCGGCAGCGCCACAAGGAATACGACCGCCAGCCTGGCATTGATCGAGAAGGCGACTGCCGTGGCTGCCACCAGCATGACAGGACCTCTGCACGCCGGGCGCAGCCCGCCGGAGATACTGTTCTGGATATTGGTCACATCGCTGGTCATCCTGGTCACAAGGGAAGAGATCTGGAAATGGTCCACATTGGCAAAGGAAAACTGCTGGAATTTCGCATACTCCGCTTCTCTTAAGTTCGCGCCCAGCCCCTGGCCTGCAATGGCAGAGAACTTCGCGCTCCCGATCCCGAGGAGAAGGGCAAGGCCCGCGCACACGAGCATCCATGCACCCTGCCGGAAAATATATCCCTGATTCCCTTCGGCGACGCCGATATCCACGATATTCGCCATGATCAGAGGGATCAGGAGCTCAAAAAGCGACTCCGCTGTAATGCACAGAGCCGCAAAGACCAGATATTTTTTATATTTCCCGGAATAAGAGAAGATCCGCCGTATCATAGAGAGCACACACCTTTCATAAGTCTGCGGGCATTAAAGGCCACAGGACCGCCCGGCATCCCCGGACGGTCCGAAATCCATCTTACTGCCGCAGAAATAGTTGTATCTGCAATTATTGTATGCGCAATCACTGCGTTTTGTCAATTCTGGATTTATAAGATATGGACATTCTGGATTTATAAGATATGGACATTTGAATTAACAGAGCAAATGCCAATATTGCCAGCCATACCGCCGCAGTCCCTCTGTCCCCGGAATGCGGCGCTGTGCCAGAACCTGTGATCCCTGCGTTTGCCTTGTCATTGTGGGTTTGCCCGCTGTTCTGCGCCGCCTTTTCATAATAAAATGTAATCTGATTTTTTTCGGCGCGTTCCAGCTGTATGGTCTGGTGCTCACTGACCGGGACATAGCCCTCCGCCGGGGCGTAAAATTCTGTGACCACCGTATTTTCTGTCTCTGCTTCTTTGTCCTCCCGGAGCTTTTCCCCGGTCTCAAGATCAAGATAAGACACTGTATACGTCCGCGGGTCCGGCTTATTGTAGATGAAAGTCACTACATTTTCACTTCCATCCTCTTCCAGGGTTATCTTCCTGCCGGACGTGCCGCTTTCCAGGTATTTCCCTGCCGGATACCCCTGGTCCGCAGGCGTAAGGGCAGCTGCGAAAACAGTATCCCCAGGCCTTCCCTGCCTCTGTTCCTCATAAAACGGCGTCTCTTCCCCGGCTTCTGTGTGGCGTACAGTATACTCTGCCATCTCTCCCGCCGGGAGCCAGCCGGCATACAGAGTCATCCTTGTCTCCACCTGCTGTCCGAAGTCCCACGCCTGACGGGTGTCCCGCTCTTCCGGATCCGTAAACCAGCCCAGGAAGAGATATCCGTCCCTCTGCGGATCTTCCGGCCGTTCCGCCTGTTCTCCGTCTTTTACCGCCTGCTCCTGCGGCGCTTCTGACCCTCCCATTGTATCAAAGGCCACTTTCCATGTCTCCGGACTCCATCCCGCATAGATGTTCAGATCTTCCGCAGGCATCTCTATCTCCCGGATAGGCTGTCCCGAATCTGTCAGCGCCGGGCTCAGATACCATCCTGTAAATCGGTCGTTCCCATGGTCTTCACCTGATCCCGGAATATACTGCAGGTCCGCCTCATCTCTGTACGTTACGTTTTCCGTTCTGTAGATGACAGTTGTCCCGTCGTCCTTTATGTCCACATAGTTCAGCGTAAAGACACCCCTCTTTAAATATACGTACAGATGCGTCTGTACACCCCGGAAGACACAGCCCCCGTCAGAGAGGATCTGCTCCTGACGGATCGGGATGAGTCCGGCCTGTTCACATTCCACGGCTGAATCCCCGGTCGTATACCATCCGCCTTCACTTGTCAGGCCTTTTGGATGAAACACCGTGACTTCCGCCCCGTAGACCGAAGGATCCCGGTCAACCTGTACGGTTTCCCGTCTGACTTTTCGGAATGTCCCGTCTTTTCCTTCTTTCAGATAAGTAATGCGGATCGGATAAGAATCCTTCTCCATCCACGGATACGCGTCAAACGTATGGTTCCCGGATGCAAGATCCTGAAAATAAAACGAATCCAGGTGCCTGTTGACTGCCTCAAACTCATCCCGGACGCCGAGGAACTTCACATTCTGCAGCTGTGTCTTTCCCATATAATACGCTTCCAGCTCATCATAGTCCGGAAAGCTGTCCGAAAGAGCGGAACCGTATTTTCCCCGGATCGTGTACCAGATATCATTATTCGGAAGAAGGGACTCGCTTGTCCCGGATTCGCGCTCCGCCTCCTCGTGGAGATTGATCGTCCATATCTCCCTGGCATAATAAAGATTCAGCACTGCCTTTCCGTCCGCTGTCACGACAGTGTCTTCGCACCGCTCATAATCAAATCCATAGTAATCTTTATAATAATCCTCCTCCGGGAACCAGTCCGCCATCACCCCGGCCCGGTCAATATCCTCCTGCGCGGCCGTAACGGTACTGCCGGTCTGCGCTGTCCTTATCTCTGTCTCGCCCAGAAGAGTATACCCGTCGTCTTCTGCATTCTCCATCCACCGCAGCACTGTGTATCTGCTCTCCCCCGGCTCCCAGACAGCATTGAGCACATATTCTCCTTCCGGCATCACCGCCGGGAGTTCCTTATCCCAGCCCCTGAAAACATAGCCCTGCCGGACCGGCTCCCCGACCTTCTCGATCTCGCCGCTTATATCCGTCCCTGCCCAGCCGTATATGGACGGGATATATGTCCCCTGCGTACGGAATACGATCCGGTCGTAAAAAATCCTTGAATAATAAACCTTTTTTACCGCTTTTCCATCAGCAGAGACCGACAGAGTCATATCCTGTCCGGCTTCTTTTTCGTAATTTTCAAAAGACCGCTCCGGGGCATTTACCGTATCCCCGGCCGCTGCGCGGAATGTATCCCTGGCCAGCACTTTTTCACTGCTTTCATCCCTCCCGATATATTCCACGGTGTATTCCGCCGGCTCCCTGCTGTCGCTGTAATAAACGCTGACCTCTGTATCCTCTTCCAACGATCCTTCAATGAACTTCTGTCCCGGATCCGTCAGGGTAAATACTTCCAGTTCCGGGCTCTCTACTCTGTAACAGCTTCCCAGGAGCATTTCCGCCCTGTATGGCTCCGCAGCCATCTTCCCCTCAGCCCCGGATACATAATAGCGCACCGTCAGGACCGCTGTCTCAGCCATCCCTTCCGCCGTCCTCTCTCCGGCGCCTGCGCTCAGCACGGGCAGGCACACCAGCATCAGTGTCAGCATTGCGGCAATAAAGCCTGTCCTGTTCTTTCTCATATACCATTCCTTTCATTCTTATTTGCACACAGTGGATCCCCCCTTCGTTTTTTCCTCCCTTCTCTCTGTTCTCAGGTGTCCATATGTACAGTACCGAATTATATCATCGGATCTGCCGGAAAAGTATATGTAATATTTTCCATTCGCGCGGGGCTGTGCCTGTGCGGGCAGCGGGAGTCATGGCAAACGTCTCTGATGGGTTTTTAGTTTCTATTTCTGACTTCACCTAGCGGCAAGTTCTTTTTTATAAATATCTGCAATGTACGAATGCCCATTCCACCACAGTTTCATTGATCTTTCTGGGATTTAAAACAATACCGATCTTCTAATCTATTTGGAAGCAGCTGAGTGATACAGAAATCATCCGCCGTTTTATAACTGCCGAGATTTTTACTGACGAAAAATATACTTTCCTTAGAGAAGCGTGCTGAAAAGTGCAGGATAACAAGGTCCGGCTTCATCCGAAATCTGATCTTAAACAGGAAACTGACTCCGAAATACCAGATTGCCCGGCATTTTAACAGTGGCGGTGAACGCTCACTTGCCATGCAGGAGGAACTACAGCCTGCCATTGCAGAACTGTATACACTACAGAAAGAGGTTCTTCGATTGGCAAGTGATTATTCTGGCAATTCTTAAATGCGGCCACTACTGCTGTTTATACGCAAGGAATAAAAAAAGAGCACTCTTTGAAAGTTTTTCTTTCAAAAAGTGCCCAAATCATCGGTTTTCCGATATGATTCAAGAATGACAACTCTTCACCACGCTTCATGATAATTCGTGGTCCTCTTTGAATTCGTTGTCTAAATGTTGTCAAAATGAATTTTTGCTGTCAAATCTAAAGGTCATTTCTTATCCTTAGTACAGCTTCGCACCTGCTGGGATACTGTCATCCAGCATCAGCAGATTCAGTCCTTCGTGTCCGTCGTACTCGTACACTGCACTGATCAGCATACCCTCGGAATCAATTCCCATCATCTTCCTCGGCGGCAGATTTGTGATCGCCACACAGGTCTTTCCGATCAGCTCCTCCGGCTCGTAATACTCGTGGATACCGCTTAAGATCGTGCGTTTCCGATCTGTTCCGTCGTTCAGGGTGAACTTCAAAAGCTTCTTGGACTTCGGAACCGCCTCGCATGCCTCCACCTTTACGACACGGAAATCCGACTTGCTGAAGGTATCAAAATCAACATCATCCTCAAACAGCGGCTCAACTTTTACTTTGGAAAGATCGATCTTCATGGCCGGTGCTGCCGCTGTATCCTCAGCCTGCTCCGCCGCGCTCCCGGAAGCCTGCGCGTCGTTGTTCGCCGCGTTCTTTGCCGCGCCCTGCGACTTCATTGTGGGGAACAGCAGCACATCCCTGATTGCCGCGCTGTCTGTGAGCAGCATGCACATCCTGTCGATCCCGAACCCGATGCCGCCTGTCGGAGGCATACCGATCTCCAGCGCGTTCAGGAAGTCTTCGTCTGTAGTATTCGCTTCCTCATCGCCCTGGGCAAGCTGCTCTTCCTGCGCTTTGAAACGCTCTCTCTGGTCGATCGGGTCATTGAGCTCGGAGTAAGCGTTCGCCATCTCCCAGCCGTTCATGAAGAACTCGAAGCGCTCCACGTAGTCCGGATTCTCCGGTTTCTTCTTGGTCAGCGGGGAGATCTCGATCGGGTGATCCATCACAAATGTGGGCTGTACCAGATGCTCTTCCACGAACTCCTCGAAGAACAGGTTCAGGATGTCGCCTTTCTTATGACGCTCCTCAAACTCGATATTGTGCGCCTTCGCAAGCTCGCGCGCCTGCTCCAGCGTCTCCACTTCATTCCAGTCCACGCCGGAATATTTCTTCACAGCGTCAACCATGGTAATGCGCTCGAACGGCTTGCCAAGATCCATCTCAATGCCGTTGTACACGATCTTCGTTGTTCCAAGCACATCCTGCGCCACATGGCGGTACAGGTTCTCGGTCAGGTCCATCATGCCGTTGTAGTCTGTATACGCCTGATAGAGCTCCATCAGGGTGAACTCCGGATTGTGTCTCGTATCCAGGCCCTCGTTCCTGAACACGCGGCCGATCTCATAGACTCTCTCCAGGCCGCCCACGATCAGCCTCTTCAGGTAAAGTTCCAGTGAAATACGCAGCTTCAGGTCCTCGTTCAGCGCATTGAAATGCGTCTCAAAGGGCCTTGCCGCAGCGCCGCCGGCATTGGCGACCAGCATCGGCGTCTCCACTTCCATGAATCCTTCTCCGTCCAGATATTTACGGATGGAACTCAGGATCTTTGAACGTTTTACAAATGTATCCTTCACTTCCGGGTTCATGATCAGGTCCACATATCTCTGACGGTAGCGGATGTCCGTATTGGTCAGCCCGTGGAACTTCTCCGGAAGGATCTGCAGGCTCTTGGAGAGCAGTGTCACATGGGATGCATGGATGGACATTTCCCCGGTCTTTGTCCGGAATACTTCACCCTCGATGCCGATCACGTCGCCTACGTCCAGTTTCTTGAACTCTTTATAATTTTCCTCGCCCACGCTGTCTCTGGCCACGTAGGACTGGATATTGCCTTTCAGATCCTGTACGTTGCAGAAAGAAGCCTTGCCCATCACACGCTTGGACATCATGCGTCCCGCGATGGATACGGTTTTCCCTTCCAGTTCATCAAAATTGTCTTTGATCTCCTGGCTGTGATGTGTCTGCTCATATTTCGTGATCACGAACGGGTCTTTGCCGTTCTGCTGCAGCTCCGCAAGTTTCTCGCGGCGAACCTTTCTCAACTGGTTCAGATCCTGTTCCTGTCCGTTATTCTGCTGTGCCACTGTTCTTTTCTCCTTTCTGATATCCCCTTACACGCGAATTCAGACCCCTTAAAAAATTAAGAGGTCTGTGTCATGTCATAAATGTTTACTTTGAACGGCTGATCTCAAGCACCTTGTACTCGATGTTGCCTGCCTGTGTCTCCACCGTCACGGTCTCGCCCACCTGTTTCCCGAGAAGCGCCTGGCCTACCGGAGACTCATTGGAGATCTTGCCCTCAAGGCTGTTGGCCTCTGTGGATCCAACGATCTTGAACTCCATCTCCTCATCATAGGTGATGTCGTACACCTTAACGGTACATCCGACATTGATCTTATCAAAGTCTACTTCATCCTCAACAACGACCTCGGCATTTTTAAGGATCCCTTCCAGTTCCTCGATACGGGCTTCGATGTCTCTCTGCTCGTCTTTCGCAGCGTCATACTCTGCGTTCTCGGAAAGGTCTCCCTGCTCTCTTGCCTCTTTGATCTTGGCTGCGACTTCCTTTCTCTTGACCACTTTCAGGTCTTCAAGTTCGTCTTCAAGCGCCTTCAGTCCGGCATAAGTAAGTAATCTTTTCTTTGCCTCTGCCATGGTTAATGCTTCCTTTCTGTTTCCCTGGATTTGCTTTCTATTATGATGTCCCGCGCACGGGAAATGCATGTCCCCTGCGCTGTCATTTAAGTCTATTTCGCAATTTCAATATTATAACCAAACTCTATAATGATGTCAAGAGATTTTCCAGTTCTTCAAGGCTC
>DWUV01000183.1 GCA_019120595.1 Candidatus Mediterraneibacter tabaqchaliae
ACTTTCAGCCTCATTTCTGAAAATCAGTAAGGTTTTCTGTTATTGAAGTATTCTGTTATTCAGTGAGTGATACCCGAAATGTTGCCAAATCGTTGCCAACGCTTAAACAAATTTGCTTGCAACCCGTATAAACGCTGGGTTTTTGGAGTTCATTTCATCACTCGAACTCTATCGTCCCCGGCGGTTTACTCGTCAGATCATAAAATACCCTGTTGACCCCCCGCACTTCATTAATGATCCTGCTCATCACCTTACTGAGCACCTCATACGGGATCTCCGCCGCCTCGGCTGTCATGAAGTCAACCGTCCTCACCGCTCTGAGCGCCACTGCATAATCATAGGTCCTCTCGTCCCCCATGACTCCGACGGAGCGCATATTCGTCAGCGCCGCGAAATACTGATTGATATCCTGATCCAGCCCTGCATTTGCGATCTCTTCCCTGTAGATCGCATCTGCATCCTGCACGATCTTCACCTTTTCCGCCGTGACTTCGCCGATGATGCGGATCCCCAGTCCCGGGCCCGGGAACGGCTGGCGGAATACCAGCTCTTTCGGGAGCCCCAGCTCCAGTCCGGCCTTGCGCACCTCGTCCTTGAACAGATCGCGCAGCGGCTCGATGATCTCTTTGAAATCAACATAATCCGGCAGACCGCCCACATTATGGTGGGACTTGATCACTGCGGACTCGCCGCCCAGACCGCTCTCGACGACATCCGGGTAGATCGTTCCCTGTGCGAGGAAATCCACGGCTCCGATCTTCTTCGCCTCTTCTTCAAAAACGCGGATAAACTCTTCACCGATGATCTTGCGCTTCTGCTCCGGCTCGGTGGCTCCGGCCAGTTTATCATAGTATCTCTCCTGCGCGTTCACGCGGATAAAATTCAGGTCAAAATCGCCGTTCGGCCCGAATACAGCTTCCACTTCATCTCCTTCATTTTTGCGGAGAAGACCGTGGTCTACAAATACGCATGTGAGCTGTTTGCCGATGGCTCTCGACAGGAGACCTGCTGCCACAGAGGAATCCACGCCGCCGGATAAGGCCAGCAGCACTTTGCCGTCTCCCACTTTCTCGCGGATCGCCGCGATCGAGTTCTCCACAAATGCATCCATCCGCCAGTCTCCCGCGCAGCCGCATACATTCTTTACGAAATTATTGATCATCTTTGTTCCTTCTGCGGTGTGGAGCACCTCAGGATGGAACTGGATCGCATACAGCTTCTCCGCCTCGTTCTCCGCTGCAGCCACCGGGCAGTCCGCTGTGTGGGCAGAGATCTCAAACCCCGGAGCCACCTGTGCGATATAATCAAAATGGCTCATCCAGCAGATCGTCGGCGTAGACACATCCGCAAATACTTTTGAAGAAGTCTTGTCGATCAGGACCTCTGTTTTTCCATACTCGCGGACATCTGCCTTTTTCACTTCGCCGCCGAGCACATGCATCATGAGCTGGGCGCCGTAGCACAGGCCGAGCACCGGGATCCCCAGCCTGAACAGCTCGTCCGTATAAGTCGGAGAGTCCGGCAGATAACAGCTGTTCGGTCCGCCGGTCAGGATGATCCCCTTCGGGTTCATCTCTTTGATTTTCTGGATATCTGTCTTGTAAGAATAAATCTCACAGTACACATTACATTCTCTCACGCGTCTCGCGACAAGCTGGTTATACTGCCCGCCGAAATCGAGCACGATCACTAATTCATTCTTCAACGTCTTCCTCCTGTAAAATACGGCCCTGCTGCTCCTGAAGCGCCGGACCGCTTTTTCTTCCGTATCCATTATAGTGGAGCACCCCTTGTTTTACAAGCATTTCTTGCAGGACCGCACTGTTTGTGCTGCACTGTCAGGACTGACCTGCGGCCTGTCCTGTGCCGCAGGATCCCGTTATGATCTGTGATCCTATATGGAGTGGATCTGTTTCCACCTGCCCGTTTTATATCTCAGAGTCATGCAGACCGCCCTCACGCACCAGTCGATCACCATAGCGATCCACACGCCGAGCACGCCCAGCCCGAGCCATCCGCCGAGCAGATAGCTGAAAATGATGCGGAAGATCCACATGGAAGCCAGAGAGATCACCATCGTCACCTTCGCGTCCCCGGCCGCCCTGAGGGCAGAGGGAACTGTGAAAGACACCGGCCAGATAAGGCATGCGCTCACGCTGTGGAAGTACAGGACGCTGCGCGCTGTCTGCGCGGTAATGTCCGACAGGTTGTACGCCCAGAGCACAAGAGGCATCACACACAGTACGATGAGATTGACGATCCACATGCACAGGTAGACCAGCCGGATCAGCTTTTTGGTAAAATGCTCCGCCTGCTCATGATCTCCCGCGCCCACGCACCGCGCGATGACCGCTGTGACCGCCAGGTTGATCGCCATGCCCGGCAGCACCTGAAAATTCGCCACTGCATTGCAGACCGCATTCGCTGCGATCGCGTATGTACCGAAGGTGGACACCAGGCTGAGCACGATGATCTTCCCAAGCTGGAACATCGAGTTCTCAAGGCCGTTGGGGATCCCGATCCCCAGGATCCGCTTCACCATCGTCCAGTCCGGCCGGAAACGGAATGTTTTTTCTATACGGATCACATTTTCTCTCCTGCTGAGCATGAAAAGGATCAGCACAGCCGCCGTAATGCGGGATACCAGCGTAGGGATGGCGACGCCTTCCGTCCCCCGGCGGAAGCCATAGATCAGGATGGCATTCCCCGCGACATTCACCGCATTCATGATCATCGCCACCTGCATGGAGACTTTCGAATTCCCCATCGCGCGGAATATGGCCGCGCCCGCATTGTACAGCGCGATAAACGGGATGGATGCCGTAACGATCATCAGATAGGTATCCGCGTGTCCCATGACATCCGCGTTGATCTGTCCGAATACCACATGCAGGACAAACCATTTCCCGCAGTATATGACTGCCATGATCACTACGGCCAGGATCGTAGTGAACCAGATCAGCTGTGTCGCCGCGCGGGAGGCAAGTTTTCCGTTTTTCTGCCCGAGATACTGTCCGGCTATGACCGCGCCCCCGGTGGCGAGGGCTGCGAAGAGATTGGTAAACAGCACCATGATATTGTCTACCAGCGAGACTCCCGACACAGCAGCCTCCCCCACGCTCGCTACCATCACCGAGTCCGCCATGCCTACAAGGACAGCCAGGAACTGCTCCACGATCAGCGGCAGGATCAGCGCCGCCAGGGCCCGGTTTGTAAAAAGAAGCCTTTCTTTTTCTATGATCTGTTTTTTCCTCATACTGCTCATCCCTCTTCCTTATCCTGCACACATTATACGTCCCGGTGTCCGGATACTCAAGGAACGATATTTACCGTTTGCATCGCAGACTTTACCGATATTTACTATATTTTCCCCGTATTCATTTCCTTTCCCGGCCTGCAGCACTGCTGGCAGCCGCCCGCCAAGCGCACCGCAAAAAAAGCCCGGCATATCATCTATACCGGGATCTTTTCACATTCTTATCATTTTCATTTATTGCGCCGGCCTGCGCCGACTCATCGTCTACGCCGCATACTTCAGAAGCTCTGTCTCCAGCTCCCCTGCGTCTCCTGTATGCATCTTCAGTTCCAGTACGCTGTTGAGTCCAAGATGCATAATACCAAGCAATGATTTTGCATCAACTACGACTCTGCCTCTCCTGACATCTACATCGAATTCATACTTTGACACTGTCTTCACGAACTCAACGATCTCATCCGGAGTTTTGAACGTAAGCTTCATTTCGCTCATTATTCATCTCACCTCTTTTTCCTATGCGCCCGCTGGGGCCATGTTTTGATAAAAACAGCGGCATATCCAGGCTTTTCGGTTCCGCCCTCCATACTACCACATTTTTCCAGCCTGAAAAGGGGGAATTTTTTAAAAAAGGTGAATTTTATTAATGGATCATCTTACGGAATTCTGTGGGAAGCATGCCCACTTCTTCCTTAAATACCCTGCTCATATATTTGGGGTCCGTGTATCCTGTCAGCTCTGCGATCTGGTTCAGCTTCAGCCGGGTGCCTGCCAGCAGGCTCTTGATCCGCTCGATCCTGAGCATCCTCACTGTCTCCGCAAAACCCATTCCCGTCTCTTTCTTAAACTGCGCGCTCAGATATTCTTCCGAGACGAAAAGCCGGGATGCGATCTCCTCCAGCCGGATCCCCTGGTCATAATGTTTCCTGACCAGCTGCACCGCCTTGCGCACCAGGTCACTCAGCTCCGCATCCCCCGTCTCCCCAAAGGCATTGAACTCCATCACGTCGAAAAAATCCTGCATTGCAGTCCTGACCTGCTTCCAGCTGATGGCTTCCGCGATCAGATGCATACTGTGCTGTACGCTCAGCTCAGACTTCACTTCATACCTTGTCTTATACGCGCCCAATACCGACAGATTGAACCGTATCAGACATTCTTTGATGTCCCGCGGACTGTGCGGCTCCGCCCGGAAGAGGTCATACAGCCGGTAATAACATTTTTTGATCTCCTCACCGTTCTCAGCCAGCACTGCACGTCGAACCTGCGCCTCCAACGCAGCCGGATATTTCAGGGGCACGATCTCCATTTCTTCCACATCCCTGCGGCGGATCAGGCTGCCCCGGTCAAAGAGCAGGTTCCACTCCCGGATCTGCCGGAGATTTCTCAGCGCTTCCGGGAAATCACACATATGCTCTGTCTCTTCCCACAGGCATACGACCTCGCCCCGGATACTGCCGCTCAGCACAGGGACAACCTGTTCCCTGAAAACGGCAAAGCCCTTGTCAGAAGACAGAGCCGCCGCACTCTGGTCAGTACGGTACACCGCGGCCGCCACCAGATGCCATGTATCAACAGGCACCGGACAGACAGAAAATCCCTGTCCCGCGCCTGCTTTCTCCAACATGACGCAGACCTGTTCCCTCTGTTCCGTGTACCCGGATCCAAGCCATACCACAAACAACGCGCCCGGATCCTCCAATGTAAATCCGAACTTTTCCCGCGTCATCTGGTGGAACTGCCGGTCCGGGGTTAATTGTCCGTTGAGGCATCCGGTAAAAATATTTTGCAGATTAAATGCCTGCCCAAGCGCCTGCTCTTCCCGGACCTTATCCCGGATCCGAAGGATGGCTGTCCTCAGCTGTGCGGTGCTGAACGGCTTAAGGATATAATCATCCACACCCATGGTGATCGCCTGTCTGGCGTGCCCGAAATCTGTATCCGCAGTGACAATCAGCACACGTGCATTATTTTTCTCCGCACGGAGCTTCCGCAGCATGGACAGACCGCCCATTCCCGGAAGCCGGATATCCATGATAACAAGGTCCGGCTTTTCCGCGCGGATCAGATTGCGTCCGTCCCTGCCGTTCTCTGCATTCCCCGCCAGGACAGCGTCCGGGAGCGCAGTCTTCACCGTCTTTTCAATTGTCTCTCTTGTCTGCTGCTCGCTCTCTACGATTACGATCTTCATTTGATGCCTCCCCGCCAGATCAGTTCCTGGATATAGCCAGTATAGCACATCTCCTCCGGCGGCAGGCGTCAAATTTATATTCCCGATATATCACTCTGTATCGGATGTTCAGGACGTTTTAACCGTGTTGATGAAGATATTTTTCTCTTGTCGCCATCCCGCCCCGGATGTGACGCTCGGATTTGTTGGTGTCGAGGACTTTGCGGGCCTCGCGGGCAAGGGTAGGGTTGATCTGGAGAAGGCGTTCCGTGACATCTGGCGGTGTCAAGTTAAGAACAAAAATCCTTTAGGAAAGGTTTTATTTATTCAAGTTTCTGAAAAATTCTATAAACCACTCATCTACCAGTTTATATTTTTCCTTAATTCATCTAAACGCTTTAACGATGTCCTTCTTTTACTTTCGTCCTGATTGCACGACAGGATGAACAGCCCTTTCGCATATTCTAACGCGATCTCTTCATTCCCTTCATATTTCCCGCTCAGCTCTTCCAGACGACTGACGCTTTCTTTCGCTCCGGCTTCCTCCTGATCGCACGACAGGTTTACCAGCCCTTTCGCATATGCTAACGCGATCTCTTCATTCCCTTCATATTTCCCGCTCAGCTCTTCCAGACGACTGACGCTTTCAATGGCTTCCTCTTCTGTTTGTTCTACTATTAAGTTAACTAATAGCATTGAAAAGAGCAGAATTTCAAACCCATCATTCTCCAATGGCATTAATCTCTTCATGCCATTTTGGAATAAATATTGAAACGATCCTTGTTTCATATAATTTTGTACGCAGCGATTCAGAAATTGAGCAAAATTCAATGGATATTCCCATAATGTGCAGAAAATCTTTTCTAAATATTCCCTGTTATATTTCTTTTTTGTCCAATAATCCAAGACATAATATTCCCCAATTAAGTCTGGTTCCAGCGGTTTAAGTTTTCCCTCAAATCGCTTTTCTTCATTTACTTCACTTATTAATTGCTCCAAATCAGCTGAATCCAACGAGCATAGGACTGAAGATGAATTTTCAAATAAGCCCGGAGCTTTATTTTCAGGCTCCCACGCCCCTGTCGCTGTCGAAAACATCAGCATTTCTGACAATGCACTAAAAATTTTTTCATCATTTCGGCATGAGATTTTTTTCCAATGTTCACTGTACTTCTTAATTATTTCATCAATCATATGCTGTATATCCCACTGCTTATATTCTCTGCCTTCAAGAACTGCATCTGCCGTAAAAATCACGATCAACACTCTGGGCTTTCCCTGTTTTCTGTCAATCTCTTCTGCTTTCGCCAGAATCCATCTTTTCTGTTCGTCTGACAAAACTTTTTTACGCATCTCTGCATAATCTTCAATTATTTTTTCAAGCTGGTCAGATTCCAATGCTGGCAGTTGCAAAAACGGCGTTCCATCATATTTTTTCCAGCCTAAACGCTCCACACACCTTGCCTGTTCCCCGCTCCCTTTTAAATTCTGGTACCATAAGGGCACACTTCCATTTTTCTCTATTCCTTCCCTTTCAATAAAAACAAAACGCACCTTATCTGGACGATAGCGGCTCCGTTCAAGACGTTCCATCCACTTTCCCGCATCAGATGCTACAGTTCCCGCATAATCTATAACAATCAGCAGGTTACAGGGATAACGCCATTCATTAAATCTGATAAACTGTTCACAGTTTTCAGTATGAATCCATACAGATTTCCATTTGGGATAAATTTCCATATCTTTGGCAAAATGATACAATAACTTGCTTTTTCCTGCTCCTCCGGGTCCAGTAACTGCCATCCATGATAACGCTTCGTCATCTTCAATAAATTCATTAAGTATTTTCAGCTCCGTCTCACGTCCTTGAATTTTTAACAGCTCATTCCGGTAATGAAACGCATTTGTATTATCCTGAGACTGCCCAATCCCATCAATATATTCAGCGAAAGAGCCGTGATACCTGATGGCATCTACAATTCTATTCTCTGATTCTTTTATATATTTCTCGACAAGAGCTGCTGCTTCTTCAACGGTTTTTCCCGCCAAAAACCACTCTCTGTCATCTATTTTTTCAAGATAATAGAAGTTTACAATCTGAAGAAAGATTTGGAGATAATGATA
>DWUV01000184.1 GCA_019120595.1 Candidatus Mediterraneibacter tabaqchaliae
GGGTGACAGGCTACGACCTTGAGGGTGTTGCAAAAGAGAACGGCGGTATCATCCATCTGATCAACTCCGGTGCATGCTGCCTTGACGCATGCGGCGCTGCAAAAGATGAGAACGGCAACGGCGTTATGAAAGAGTGGTGGGATGTAACAGAGGAAGACCAGCAGGCGATCATGGACGCTACCACATGGAACATGGCTGACCTCGGATACTTCCGCGGCGGCGGATATTCCAGCCGTTTTGAGACAAAGGTACAGATGCCGGCTACCATGATCCGTCTGAACCTTGTAAAAGGCCTTGGACCGATGCTTCAGATCGCAGAGGGCTGGACAGTAGCTCTTCCGGAAGATGTATCCGATACACTCTGGAAACGTACAGACTACACATGGCCGTGTACATGGTTCGCTCCGAGATGCGACGGCAAGGAAGGCGCGTTCAAGTCAGCTTATGACGTAATGAACAACTGGGGCGCGAACCACGGTGCGATCTCCTACGGACACATCGGCGCAGACCTGATCACATTCGCATCCATGCTCCGTATCCCGGTTGCTATGCACAACGTGCCGACAGAGAAGATCTTCCGTCCGGCGGCATGGAACGCATTCGGAATGGACAAGGAAGGCGCTGACTACAGAGCTTGCGCAAACTACGGCGCACTCTACAAACCGTACAAATAATAAAAGCATGATTTCTGCATAAAGTATGATTTGAGATTTGAGAAAGGAGAGGGTTGAAAGCAGATTTTTCAGCCCTCTTGCCACAAATAAAGGAGAATGTTATGGAAAAGAAAGTATTGGCATTTGACTTCGGTGCTTCGGGCGGCCGGGCAATGTGCGGGACTTTTGACGGAGAGAAGATCACCATCGAAGAGCTGCACCGGTTTTCCAATGACCCGGTCATCCTGAACGGGACCATGTACTGGGATGTGCTCCGTCTTTTCTTTGAGATCAAGCAGGGGCTGATCAAAGCAAAGAAGTGCGGGAAGATCGAGAGCATCGGCATCGATACATGGGGCGTTGACTTCGGCCTGATCGATAAGGAAGGAAGGCTGCTCGAGAACCCGGTGCATTACCGTGACAACCGCACGGCAGGCATGCTGGAAGAAAGCTTTAAGATGATCGGGAAAGAAAGATTTTATGAGATCACGGGCAACCAGTTCATGGAGATCAACACGGCATTCCAGCTCCTCTCCCTGCTGAAGAACAGGAAAGACCTGCTGGACCGCGCGGATAAGATGATCCTCATGCCGGACCTGTTTAATTATTTCCTGACAGGCGCTAAGAAGGCGGAATATTCGATCGCTTCCACAACGCAGCTCCTTGACGCGAAAAAGGGCGAGTGGTCAGACGAAGTGATCGATGCCCTGGAGATCCCGAGGCATATTTTCCCGGAGATCGTTCCGACAGGGACCAAGGTCGGGGAACTGACGGATGAGATCTGTACGGAGCTTGGGCTTGATAAGATCGATGTCATGGCTGTCGCAGGGCATGATACACAGAGCGCGCTGGTCGCAGTTCCGGCGTCGGAGGAAGATTTTATTTTCTTAAGCTGCGGGACCTGGTCTCTTCTGGGGACAGAGCTTGCAGAGCCGATCATCAATGACAAATCAGAATACTACAATATTACGAACGAAGGCGGATATGGGAGGAAGACTTCTTTCCTGAAGAATATCATCGGGCTGTGGTGCATCCAGGAGAGCCGCCGCCAGTGGATCAGGGAAGGACAGGAGTACGGGTTCGGCGACCTGGAGATCATGGCGAAAGAAGCGCCGTCGCTGAAGTCATTTATCGATCCGGACGCGCCGGAGTTTACTCCCGCAGGGGATGTGCCGAGCCGTATCAGAGAGTTCTGCCGGAGGACAGGGCAGCCGGTGCCTGAGAGCATCGGTGAAGTGGTGCGCTGCATCAATGAGAGCCTTGCCATGAAATACCGCCATGCGATGGAAGAGATCAAAGACTGTACAGGCAAAGACTATCAGACGGTTTACATGGTGGGAGGCGGCACGCAGAGCGCGCTTCTGTGCCAGTTTACCGCAAATGCCTGCGGATGCCGCGTGAGCGCGGGTCCGATCGAGGCGACTGTGCTCGGGAATGTGGCGCTCCAGCTCATGGCTTCCGGAGATATCAAGTCTCTCGCAGAGGCGCGCGAGATCATCAGGCGCTCCCAGGATATTAAGATCTATGAGCCTCAGGACACAGCAGCGTGGGATGAGGCATATGAGAGATTTAAGAAGATATTGGTATAAAAGCTTGACTTGTCAAAGTGCTGTATGTTTTAATAAAAACAGTGATTGTGTTAAACAAAATGCACAATAAACGGTACGCTACTCCCTGAAAGGAGTAATTATGGCAGCAACGATTCGTGATATCAGGGACAGGACCGGGTTATCCCTGGCTACGATCTCGAAGTATCTCAATGGAGGGAATGTCCTTCCGAGGAACCGGGAACTGATCGAAGAGGCAATAGCTGCGCTGCACTACGAGGTAAACGAGCTGGCAAGAGGGCTTGTGACGAACCGGACAAAGACGATCGGAGTGCTTGTCTATGACATACAGTGCCTCTTTGTGGGCAATATGCTGCATTATCTGGGGCAGGAGCTCCACAAAAACGGGTATGGGATGCTGATCTGCGACTCGTGCAATAATGAGGAGATGGAAAAAGAAAACCTGCAGTTCCTTCTGAGCCGCAAGGTGGACGGGATCCTGGTGTTTGCAGTGAGCCTGACAGGGGAATTCCTCATACCCGCCAAACGGGCCGGAGTGCCGGTAGTGCTCCTTGACCGGGCTTTCCGCGGAGAGGAAGTGGACTGCGTGGAGGTGGACAACCGCACTGCGGTATTCCGCGCGGCGCAGGCGCTGATCGAGAACGGACACCGAAGGATCGCCCTCGTTGCGTCCGATGTCGAGTATACCGGACTTGAACGGAAGAAAGGATATGAGGACGCGCTCCGGGCATATGGGATCCGTGTCCCCGAAGGATACCGGGTGGGCGGAAGACACTCCTTCGAGCTTGGCTATCAGGGCATGAAAGGGCTGCTGGAGATGGATGAGCCGCCTACAGCGGTGATCCTGAGCAACTATGATACGACCCTGGGCGGGATCCTCGCCCTGAATGAGTCGGGCATGAACTGCCCGGACGATGTCTCGGTCATAGGGTTCGATGATATGCTTTTGGCCAAAGTCATACGGCCGAAGCTGTGGATCGTATCGCAGCCGATGAGAGAGATGTCGGCAAAGGCGGTCCAGATGCTCCTGGCAAGGATCGACCATGTGGAAAAAGGCGGCCCTGTGCGGGTGAGTTTTACCGCTGATATACAGCGGGGGGATTCGGTCAAGAGTTTTTTGTAAATTTGGAGAACTGCACAAATTATATGCCGGAAGCAAGGAAAACGACCGTGATAATCGGGCACAATAACGAAAGCGAACCGGTTCGCTCTTAAATATTTGCGCTTTATTGACAAAGGTCGAGCTGGGTTGTATAATTTGACCAGAAAGTTGCTTCGCATTTGAGAATAGTGTGAAAAGTGCCTGAAAAACAACAAATAAAAAGAATAGGGAAAAAGCGAACCGTTACACGAAAAAACGAGGAATGGGGGAATCAGAATAAGTGAGGCACCATGAATCGAAACAATGCATCGAAGCAAAAGATGGGAGGAAGAAAAGTGGAAAGTATCAAACAAAATCCTTTAGTCAAAAAGGTAGGCTTTAACAGGATCGTGCTGTGCATCGTGCTTCTTCTGCTGTACGGACTGTTCTGTGCCCTGACAGGCGGAAGCTTTGTCGGGATAAGCCGTATTTTAAGCGCGCTGAACTATGCATACTTCCTTGGATTTTTATCACTGGGAGTTACATTTGTCATCGCGACAGGCGGGATCGATTTCTCGATCGGGCCGGTTATGTTCTGCTGTGCCCTGATCGCGGGATTCAGCCTGGTGAACCATGGCGTGTCAATGCCGCTGGCGCTTATCATAAGCCTTGTGGTAGGGCTTGCGTTCGGCGTATTTAACGGATATCTGGTCGCGTACTGGAACGTGCCGTCATTCATCACTTCTATGGCGAGCATGAATATCTCCAAAGGACTTGCATCTGTGTTCACACAGACACAGTCCGTAAACTGGCCGCAGGCCAGCGCAGAGGGCGGCTGGTACAGGAACATGGTCAGGATGGGAGACATCCCGGTCGGCCTGATCATCCTGCTGGCAGTTGCGGTTGTCTGTGCGATCATCCTGAATAAGACGAAGATGGGACGTTATATCCTTTCGCTTGGAAGCAATAAAGAAGCAGTGAGACTTTCCGGTGTTAATGTAAAGAAGTGGGAGATGTCAGCGTACGTTGTATGCGGCCTCCTCGTAGGTATCGCGGCGATCTTCTATGTAGCTGCATACACAACGGTACAGCCGGGCTACGGCGATCAGTACAACAATGAGGCGATCGCGGGCTGCGTAATGGGAGGAACCTCGATGGCAGGCGGACTTGCTTCGATCAGCGGTACGATCATCGGTGTCCTCATCATCTCTCTTCTCCAGGAGGGTATTTTAGCTCTCAGCCTGGATAAGAACCTTCAGCTTGTCATCACTGGTATCATCGTTATCGTTGCAGTATTCGCTGACGTTGTTTCAAGACGCAGGAAGAATTAATGACGGTACATGGCAATCAGAAAGTGTGATTAAGAAAGGCAAGGGTAAAGAATATGGGCGAAGTTATATTAACAATGAAAGGGATCGACAAATCTTTCCCGGGTGTTCATGCGCTGGACCATGTAGATCTGGAAGTCAGGAAAGGCGAAGTACACGCGCTGATGGGAGAGAACGGAGCCGGCAAGTCAACGCTGATGAAGGTGCTGACAGGTATCTATAAAAAGGATTCCGGAACCATTACATATGAAGGAAAAGAAGTGGAATTCCACAATACACGTGAGGCTCAGGATGCGGGCGTCGTTATTGTGCACCAGGAGCTGAACATGCTGGGGCAT
>DWUV01000185.1 GCA_019120595.1 Candidatus Mediterraneibacter tabaqchaliae
AGCCATATCCCCGTCCGCCGCGAAAACGTCCTGCATCAAACCGACGGTTTTCGGACGTTCAGCCATTGGCAGGCTCCCCCACAAATACAGATTTACAGTAATTGTTCGAAGGTGTCATAGAATGTCGGATATGACACATCCACGCACTTGCTGTCCAGTATTTTTGTGTTTCCCTCAGCCACCAGCGCGGCGATGCTGAATGCCATTGCGATGCGGTGGTCCAGAAGGGTGTGGATGGAAGCTCCTTTGAGCTTTCCGCCGGTGATGATCATTCCGTCAGCGGTGGGGGTGACATTGCAGCCCATTGCCTTTAAATTGTCCGTGACAGTTTCGATGCGGTCCGTTTCTTTTACTTTGAGTTCGGAGGCGTCTTTTATGACGGTCGTTCCTTCTGCGACAGCAGCCATGACTGCGATCACAGGTATTTCGTCTATCAGGGTCGGGATGATATCCCCTTCGATGGTGATGCCGTGCAGGGAACTCGTTTTCACAAGGATGTCTGCGATCTTTTCGCCTCCTTCTGTACGTTCGTTGAGGAGTGTGATATTGCCGCCCATATCTTCACACACTTTCAGGATCCCGGCGCGGGTCGGATTGATCCCCACATTTTCGATCAGGATCTCAGAGTCCGGTACAATGAGGCCTGCCGCGATGAAATAAGCGGCGGAGGAAATATCCCCGGGCACGGTGATCTTTTGGCCGTACAGTTCGCTGCAGGGGCGTATGGAAGCTGTGGCTCTTGTGCTGTCCAGCGCATGGGTCGTGCGGATGTCCGCGCCGAATTCCCGGAGCATCAGCTCTGTATGGTTGCGGGAGAGGGATGGCTCTGTGACAGAGGTTTCCCCGTCCGCGTACAGCCCTGCGAGAAGGATGCATGACTTTACCTGGGCGGATGCCACAGGTGAGTCATAGTGGATGCCGTGGAGGCTGGAAGGCGCGATATGGAGAGGAGCGCAGCCGTTTCCCGGGATGCTCGATATACGGGCTCCCATCTGGGTGAGCGGATCTATGATGCGCTTCATGGGGCGGGAGTTGAGGGATTCATCGCCGGAAAGCCTGGACTCAAAGGGCTGGCCGGCAAGGATGCCGGAAAGGAGGCGGGTCGTAGTGCCGCTGTTGCCTACATCCAGGATGCCGTCAGGGGCGGATAGCCCGTGAAGGCCTTTCCCGTGTACGGTGACAGTGCTGTCCGTTTCTTCTATTTCAATCCCCAGCGAGCGGAAGCACCGGATCGTGGCCAGACAGTCCGCTCCCTGAAGAAAATTGCGGACTTCTGTTATTCCGTCTGCAATAGAGCCGAACATGATACATCTGTGTGAGATCGATTTGTCTCCCGGGACAGTGACGCTTCCTTTCAGCCCGGTAATGCTGCATAATTCCATATTTTAATCCTCTTTCTGTAAATTTATCTTAAATTTCAGGGAAAATCAGGTTTCAGTATCTGGCCTGCTCAGGTCTCATATACCACATAGCGGTATTTCTGGAGGAGCGCGGCGGCTTTTGCCGAGGCATCCTCTTCGTAAAATTCGATCCGCAGGACGCCTTCTTCAAATTCCCTGTTGTGTATGATGCCGATGTTTTTGATATTGATATTATTGCTGGCAAGGATCGTGGCGATCGTAGCGATCCCTCCCGCCTCATCGATAATGTCGCAGTAGATGGCAAACTGCTTCTTGATCGGTCCGGCGGAGCTGTTGGGCATGGAGTCCCGGTAGTCCCTGGAAGATTCGAACATCGAGTACAGTGTGTCTTCATCTCCGAGATCCACTGCCTGTTTCGCTCGTTCAAGGGCATGAATGTAACCTGCAAGGATATGCGAGATGTTCCGGCTGTTTTTCAGACAGATCTGCTGCCACATGACAGGGGAGGAGGATGCGATCCTCGTGATGTCCTTGAAGCCTCCTGCCGCAAGCGCTTTCATCAGGCCGTCCTCTGTGTCCGTGTCATGCACGAAATTCACCAGGGAAGCGGCAATGATATGCGGGAGATGGCTGATCGTCCCGGTTATCAGATCATGATCCTTATAGTCAAGGACAATGGGGATCGCTTTCAGAGAGGAGACGAATTGCCGGTATTCCTCTACTTTTTCTTCCGGTACTTTCGCAGAAGGCGTCAGGATATAGTAAGCGTTTTCGATCAGGTGCGCTTTGGAGTTTGCGAAACCGCTTTTTTCCGACCCTGCCATGGGATGCCCGCCGATGAAACATTCTTCCATGCCGAGTGAGATGATCTCTTCGTGGATGGAAGTCTTGACGCTCCCCACGTCTGTCAATATGCAGTCCTTTCCGACCAGCTCTTTAAGCTGGGACAGATAAGCAGTATTGCAGGAGACGGGGGCGCACAGAAAAATGCAGCTGCATCCTTTGAAATTGTCGTCAATGGATGAGCATGCGGTATCTATGGCCCCCTCCTGTACGGCGAGGGCAAGGCTCTCCCTGCTTTTGTCAAATGCGATCAGTTCGCAGTCCGGGTAGTATTTTCGGATCGCTTTGGCGATGGAGCCGCCGATGAGCCCCAGCCCGATAAACCCTGCTTTTGATGCTGCCATATATGTCATCCTTTCCGTTTCCTGTAATAGAGCCATTTTAGCACGTTGCATCGCAAAAGTAAACGGAAGAAAAGCCTTCCTGGGCATCACTGGCGGCGGAATGAGCCATCCGCCTTTTAAAACGCAAGTTATATGTGAAAAATACATAAAATAGTTGTAATTTCCAAAAGATTTTAGTACAATATATCCATGGCGTGCATGCGGGAAAGATTTAAGCGTATGCATAATAACTACATATCAAGGAGGCAGCAGCATGAAGGTTTACAGAACGGACGAAATCAGGAACGTGGTATTGCTCGGACACGGCGGGAGCGGAAAGACAAGCCTTGTCGAGGCAATGCTTTATGTATCGGGCGCCACGAACCGTATGGGAAAGGTCACAGAGTCCAACACAGTCAGTGATTTTGATAAAGAGGAGCAGAAACGCGGATTTTCCATCAGCACAAGCCTGATCCCCATCGAGTGGGAAAAAGCGAAGATCAATATCCTTGATACGCCGGGATACTTTGACTTTGTAGGAGAGGTGGAAGAAGCGGTCAGCGCGGCTGACGCTGCGGTCATCGTTGTATCCGGCAAGGCCGGCGTACAGGTCGGCACGGAGAAGGCATGGGAGCTGTGCGATAAGTACAACCTCCCGAGAATGATCTATGTGACAGAAATGGATGTGGACGATGCCAGCTTCCGCCAGGTAGTGGAAGACCTGACAGCGAAATACGGCAAGAAGATCGCGCCGCATTTCCAACCGATCCGCGAGAATGAAAAACTGGTCGGATATATCAATGTCATTAAGAATGCGGGCCGCAGGTACACGGGCATCGGACAGAGGGAAGAGTGCGAGATCCCGGATTACTGTAAGCCGAACCTTCAGATCCTCAGGGATTCCCTGATGGAAGCTGTCGCTGAGACAAGCGAAGAGTTTATGGAGAGATATTTCAACGGCGAGGAATTCTCTATCGAAGAGATCCGGGCCGCAATGCGCACGGAAGTGATGGACGGGGATATCGTTCCTGTGGCAATGGGATCCAACGTGCAGGCCCAGGGCGTTGCGAATCTCCTGTCCGACATCGTAAGGTTCTTCCCGAGCCCGGACAAGAGGACATGCGCAGGCATCAACCGCAGGACGAATGAGATCTTTGAGGCTAACTATGATTTCGCAAAGGCGAAGACAGCGTACGTGTTCAAGACCATGGTGGATCCGTTTATCGGAAAATATTCCTTTGTAAAGGTGTGCTCCGGAGTGCTCAAAGGGGATGACATCCTTTACAATGCGGATACAGAGGCAGAAGAAAAGCCGGGCAAGCTGTATACGATGTGCGGGAATAAGCCGTCAGAAGTATCCGAACTGTTTGCCGGGGATATCGGAGCCATCGCGAAGCTCGCAAATACAAGGACAGGGGATACGCTCTCCACGAAGGCAACCCCGGTATCCTATGCAAAGACGGATTACTCCGTGCCTTATACATACATGAGATACCGCGTAAAGAATAAAGGGGATGAGGACAAAGTCTCCCAGGCTCTTGCAAGGATGACCGCAGAGGATGTGACGCTCAAGTCGGTTAATGACAGCGAGAACCGTCAGACACTGCTCTACGGCATGGGAGACCAGCATCTTGAGATCGCGGCGAGCAAGCTGGCGGCAAGGTACAAAGTAGAGATCGTTCTGGAAACTCCGAAAGTTGCTTTCCGCGAAACGATCCGCAAGAATTCGGATGTAGATATGAAATATAAGAAACAGACGGGCGGCCACGGACAGTACGGACATGTCAAGATGAAATTTGAGCCTTCCCATGATCTGGACACGCCGTATATTTTTGAGGAGTGCGTAGTTGGCGGTGCTGTTCCGAAGAACTATTTCCCGGCAGTGGAAAAGGGACTTCAGGAATCCGTGGTGAAAGGACCTCTCGCCGGATACCCGGTAGTGGGAGTGAAAGCGATCCTCTACGATGGATCCTACCATCCGGTAGACTCTTCGGAGATGGCGTTCAAGACTGCTACAAGCCAGGCGTTTAAGAAAGGATTTATGGAGGCTTCTCCTGTCCTGCTCGAGCCGATCGCTTCCATCAAGGTGACAGTGCCGGATGATTACACCGGCGATGTGATGGGCGATCTGAACAAGAGGCGCGGAAGAGTGCTCGGCATGACTCCGGTAGCGGGCGGCAAGCAGGTGATCGAGGCGGATATCCCCATGACAGGACTGTTCGGCTACTGCACAGTGCTCCGCTCCATGACAGGCGGACGCGGGACTTATGAATATCAGTTCGCAAGATATGAGCAGGCTCCGTCGGATGTACAGGAGAAAGAGATCGCTGCAAGGGCATCAGAAGAATAAAGATCGGATCAAAAGAAAAGGATAAAGGGACGACCCGGGAGAAAACGGTAACTGCATTTTCTCCCGGGTCGTTTCAGGCACTGCGCATGTGAGAAAGATGTGATGGGGGCCTTGTGGACAGTGATGCTGCCGGTATCTGTGGCCGATATCTGTTCCGCCGGCGATGCTGCTCCTTGTGCTCCATGGATAAAGATGCTATAATTGCCGTATTGTTTATGGATCAGGGATGCCCGGATACTGACGGAGCTGCCCTGAAAGTCCGCGCCTTTGGAGTGCGCGGAGGAAAGGAAAGAAAATGAAAAAAATCAGAACAAAACTGCTGCTCATCCTTCTGGTCATTGCGGCGCTTGGGATCTATTACTATGCGGCCCTTCCGCCGGTCAACATCCATTCGACAGAATTCTGGGTGTTCCTGTTCGTTCTCGGCATCCTGGCCGCGCTGATCTTTATCAAGAGGAAAAATCTGAGCAGATATGAGCTTAAGGAGTCAAAGGGGCTGAAAGTGATACTCGGCCTGACCGGGCTTGTCGTGATCGTATATCTCGTGGGGGCTCTTTTGTCATCGCCGATCATAAATGCGAAGAAGTACCAGCAGCTGATGACTGTGGAAACAAGGGAGTTTACAACGGATATCGAAGAGCTGTCCTTTGACCAGATCCCGCTCCTTGACAAAGATTCCGCAGAGCTTCTGGGGGACAGGAAGATGGGGAGCATGGTGGATATGGTGTCGCAGTTCGAAGTGGACAGCCTGTATTCGCAGATCAATTACCAGGACCGCCCGGTCAGGGTATCCCCGCTGAAATATGCAAGCCTGATCAAATGGTTTACGAACCAGGGAGAGGGGATCCCCGCGTATATTAAGATCGATATGGCGACACAGGACACAGAGCTTGTAAAGCTGGATGAAGGGATGAAATATACGACGAGCGACCATTTTAACAGAAATATCTACCGTCATCTGCGATTTAAATATCCGACGTATATTTTTAATGATCTCAGTTTTGAGGTGGATGAGGAGGGCATACCGTACTGGATCTGCCCGGTGAAGAAGTTTAACATCGGCCTCTTCGGCGGCGAGACGATCGGACGCGTAGTGCTGTGCAATGCCATTACCGGCGAGACGCAGGATTATGCGATCGAGGATGCGCCCCAGTGGATCGACCGCGCGTATTCCGCGGACCTGCTTGTCCAGCTGTATGATTATTACGGGACATTAAAGCACGGGTTTTTCAACAGCGTGCTCGGACAGAAGGACTGCCTGCACACAACGGACGGATATAATTACCTTGCGATCGACGACGATGTGTGGGTCTATACGGGTGTCACATCGATCACAGGCGACCAGTCCAATGTGGGATTTGTGCTCATGAACCAGCGGACCATGGAGACGCGGTTCTATGAGGTTGAAGGCGCAACGGAGGCATCGGCGATGTCGTCCGCTGAAGGGCAGGTGCAGAATCTCCATTATACGGCGACCTTCCCCCTGCTCCTTAATATTTCCGGGGAACCGACGTATTTTATAGCCCTGAAAGATGACGCGGGGCTGGTGAAGAAATATGCCATGGTAAATGTGCAGAAATACCAGATCGTAGCGATCGGGGATACGGTGAGCGAGTGTGAGGAAAATTACAGCACACTGATGTACGAAAACGGGATCAAGGAGACGCCGGAGGATACCCGGGATGTAGAGACCATCACTGCGCGGATCACAAAGATCGCGCAGGGTGTTGTGGATGGAAATTCCCATTACTATATCATGGTGGAAGGCTCGGATGCGATCTTTGATATACCGGTAGTAGATTTCATCGATATCATCCGATATGATGTGGGGGATGAAGTCACCATTGAATATAAAGAAGGAGAGAAGAGCAATACCGTCCTGTCTGTGAATGGGACAGAGAAGGGGCCTTCAGAAGGATCTGAACAGTAAGGCGCCGGAAGGACAGGAAGGGAAAATATAAGGCAGAAAGAAAAGGAAGTGCGGTCCGGTCCGGGCCGCGCTTCCTTTTTTCAGGCAAAAGCCTGTTTTGTACCAAAAAGTTTTCCCCTGGGTCAGCAGATCACATTGCAGTCATGGGAATCTATACCGGGAATATCTTTCTTCTCCGCGCTGACGCTGAGATAGAAATCGATATTGTTTTCAGTGGAAATCTTATTCAATTTCTGGAGGAAAGCTGCAAGGCTTTCAAGAGTGATGTTTGCCTGTTTTAATACGCTGTCGATAAAGACTGCTTCGATATCATGGTTGCCGGCTGCCATGCCGTAAAGGAAACCTACGAATTCTTCGAGTGTAAGGATATCTGGATAATCTGCCATACGGATCACGCGGATGTTAAAGTCCACAGTGTATGTATCCTTCGGGCTCTTTTTGATCAATACCACATTTCCGTTAGATGTCTTGACCTTTTCGTTTGCAAGGTCGATCATTTTTTGTGTCTTTCCACTGCCTCTTGGACCTGTTACTAAATTTACCATGGCGAATCTCTCCTTTATGTAATTATTGTTTGAGACTTTCACCTCTCAAATGTTAAACCCATTATACACCATATTTATGTAGGGAACAACTAAAAAATGGATAAAAAAATAAAATTTTTTGAGCAATCTGCCCATAAGGTTTGCGAGAACAAGAAATACTGAACTTATCGTCTGATTTTATGAAGAAAGGAGAAAATGAGAAATGTTCTCAAATAAAGCATTGAAATATAGGGTGGGATATGATACCATTTCGTTAATTGAAAACTGTTCTCAAAAACTTGGAGGTATTATGTCAACAGAAACACTGTCATATTTTCTGAAAAATAGTGATCAAAGACTGAGGCTGGGTTTCCAGATCGTTTTACAGTGCGCCCCTTTTTTGAAGGGACTTAAAGTTTCCTGCGTGATATCAGTTGATGCTGAGCTTTATGGCAGGCTTTCAGAACTGTTTACGGATATGGATATTTCATACCGCAGGCTTTCCTGCACGGATGGCAGATGCCTTGTCTTGTTTTATCGGCCGGAAGAACTGGAAAAATACCTGATGGAGCCCGGAGTTTATGAACTGATACAGAAGTATGGGTACACGGATATGCAGGTGGAAAGAGTTCTTGCTCACTTGAGTGACCGTATCCGTGGATTCAACCGAAAAGGAATGGGATTTCCTCATGAGATCGGAGTTTTCCTCGGGTATCCGCTGGATGATGTGAAAGGATTCATAGAAAATGCGGGAAAGAAATATCTGATGATCGGTTATTGGAAAGTATACAGTGATCTGGCAGGCGCGAGAACAGCATTCATGGAATATGACCGGGCAAAGGATTGCGCAGTCAATGAATTTCTGACTGGAAAAAGTATCCGGGAGATAGCCCTGTGATCAAAGAATGGAGGAGAAAAAATGAATGTATCAGTAGTATATTGGAGCGGTACAGGGAATACTCAGGCTATGGCAGAAGCTGTAGCGGCTGGGATCCGTGAGGCAGGCGCCCAGGCAGAAGTGATGGAAGTGGGAAATGCATCCGCAGCGGCCCTTGCATCCGAAAGCGTGTTTGCGCTTGGCTGCCCGTCCATGGGAGCAGAACAATTGGAAGAAACAGAGATGGAGCCTTTTGTAGAAGAACTGGAGCCTCTTGTATCCGGCAAAAAGATCCTGCTTTTCGGATCTTATGGCTGGGGAGACGGAGAGTGGATGAGAGACTGGGCAGAGCGCATGAAAAATGCCGGGGCTGTTCTCGTGAGGGAAGAGGGAGTGATCGCGAATGACGCCCCGGATGATGAAGCGCTGGCAGAGTGCCGGGCTGCGGGAAAAGAGCTGGCAGCGGGATGAAGAATGCTGCCGGAAGTGTAAGGTATTGACAAATTTTCTCCGGGGTGCATATGATAAGATACCGATAAAGATTATCAGTACATTCAAATATGGCAACGGAGGGAAAATATGGATCAAAATACTTTGCTTGGGATATTGATACCATTTGCCGGGACTGCATTGGGCTCGGCAATGGTATTTTTCATGAAAAAAGAGATGGACAGAAGGCTGGAAAAGATGCTGCTGGGATTTGCTTCCGGCGTGATGATGGCCGCATCTGTCTGGTCTCTTCTGATACCTGCCATTGACATGGCGGAGCAGGAGGGAGGCGCTGCATGGTTTCCTCCTGCGGTGGGTTTTCTGCTGGGAATGGGATTCCTGCTTGTCCTCGATACACTGACTCCGCACCTGCACTATACGGAAGAGAAACCAGAGGGCATTCCCGCCCATTTAAAAAAAACGACCATGCTTGTCCTTGCGGTCACCCTGCATAATATCCCGGAAGGGATGGCGGTCGGAGTGACTTTCGCGGGCGTCCTTGCGGACAACACGATGATGACCCTTGCGGGAGCTTTCGCCCTTTCCATTGGGATCGCGATCCAGAACTTCCCCGAGGGAGCGATCATTTCCATGCCCCTTAAAAGCCAGGGATTGTCAAAGAAGCGGTCGTTTGTGTACGGCGCTCTGTCCGGGATCGTGGAACCGATCGCCGCATTTATTACGATCCTGCTGACCGGGCTTGTCGTGCCGCTGCTCCCGTATCTGCTGTCATTTGCGGCAGGAGCGATGATCTATGTCGTTGTAGAAGAGCTGATACCGGAAGCGCAGACAGGCGAGCATTCCAATATCAGCACTGTGGGGGTGGCTGTGGGGTTTGTGATCATGATGGTGCTGGATGTGGCCTTAGGATAGGAAATCTGTATTTGTGGGGGAGCCGTCCTGTTGGCAAAACGTCCGAAAACAGTGAAGCGCGGATGTCGAGGACGTATTCAGCGCGGGGATATGGCTGGCATCGGCTCCGCTCCATGAGGCAGGAAAAACTACGAAATCAGGGAACACGCTAAAACCAGGGATCAGAA
>DWUV01000186.1 GCA_019120595.1 Candidatus Mediterraneibacter tabaqchaliae
TCATATGATTCGCAGCTTCATCATAGAACACTTCCGGTCCGTACATCTTCTCGATCATCTGACGCGGAACTTTTCCCTTACGGAATCCGGGAAGGCTGATCTTGCTGCGCTCTTTCAGGTAAGCAGCCTGAAGTGCCTTCTCAACATCCTCCGCTGACACCTCGATCGTCAGCTTTGCCATATTATGTTCTAACTTTTCTACCTGTAAACTCATTTTCTTCCTCCTTGCATGCGCAAAATCATATCACCTCTCCCGTGACGAGAGGACATTTGCAGTCATTGGAACAGTATAGCACACAGATAGGCATATTTCCAGTATTTTTTCAATATTTAACGCCAAAAAAGGTAACAGTTCAGCCGCGCCGTTCGGAGAACCATGCGAGCATGTTTTTCCCGCCCGCACAGCCCGATGGCTGAACTGTTACCCAAAAAGCCCGGCCTTTCCGCGATCGGATATCCGGCTGAGGGAGATCATACTTTTTTCCGCTTTCTCATTCCCCTGCGTTTCTTCCAGATCACAAAGCCGCCTGCCAGCACGGCTGCCGCTATGATCAGATAAAACCAGACCGTGGCATAGAAGGGCGCTTTCACCTCCGGCAGCTCCACCTCATAGGGCCCGGCCGTCTCGATCCTCTCTGCGGCCACGCTCGTGACGATCTGGATCTCCGGGATCTCCAGCACGCTCCCGCTTTCTGCGGCATCATACGGGAGCTTTACCGTGATGTCGCACAGCTCGGTCTCATCCCCGGTCAGTTCCCCTGACATCACCGCCAGGTACATGACCCCGTCTTTGTAAACATTTTCCGTTGCGGTCCCTCCCGCTTTATTTTCAATGACGATCTCGTCCTTATTTTCCGCTTTTACATGGATCTCATATCCCTCGACAAGATCCGTGCCGCTCACGCTCACTGTCGTCTTATACTCCGCGTGGGCCGCCTTTTTTTCGATCTGCGGCTCAGAGAAACTGCACTCCGGCCCTGTCTTCTGTGTCTGCACGGCTTCCGCTGTACTCTCTGGCTGCTCCGCCGTCTCCTGGGCAGCATAAACTATATTTCCCGCTCCGGCCAGGATCATACATGCCAGTACCAGCGCTGATATTCTTTTCATGTGTCTCCTCCCAATAATCTACTCAATGATACAGCTCCCCGCAGCGCCCTGCGGGGAGCCCTTGCAGGCAGAACCATGTTGTCGGTTACTGGTTTACGCCAAGATCCTGGGCTGTAACCATCTCTGTTGTGAATGTTTCAAGATTATTCTCATCCAGTTCAAACACACGCACGCCTCTTAAGCGGTCATTGTCAGCTCCGCCGAGCCCGTATGTCTGATACCCCACATTCGCGTCATAACCGAGCTGAATGCCGTAGTAATTACCTGTGTAGTTGTTGACATGGTCATGTCCGACGAACATGCCCTTTACATCGCCTCTCTCAAGAGCGGCTGTAAACATACCGCTGTTGATGTCCGGCGGGCACTCTTCTTCATTCTTCTCGCCCACTACATTGAACTGATCCTTATTGTCCCACATGTCTCCCCACTCCGGAGTCGGAATGTGGAAGAACATCAGAGAATTGATCTTCTGTCCGTATTTCGCCTCAAGCATTTCGGATGTGTCTGTATACCACTGGATCTGTTCCGGACGGATCCAGTCGTAGCCGCCGATCCCTGTCCCGGAGTCGTCATAACGGTTTGAATCCAGCGCCCAGATATTGTAGATCGGGTTCTTGCCTTCTTTGTCATAGATCAGCTGGTACATATCGCCGACACCGATCGTATTTTTGCCGTTTGATGTGTAGCCCTGCACACCGCTCATGCTTGCGCGGTTGATATTGTACTTAAAGCTTCTGTAATAGGAAAGCTGCTGGATCTTATCCCATCCTTCGTTCAGGGCAGTTGTGGCGTCCTCGTCATGGTTTCCGAATGTCACGAGCCACGGGATCTGTCTCTCTTCGAACGGCTGCGCGATCTGATCGATCAGGCTCTGCACCTGCTCGCCGTTCATGTTCCCGCCGATCTGGTCCCCAGTGATCACGACCAGATCCGGATCCTCCGCGTCAAGCGCCGCATTGATCAGGGTTGTCGTCTTCTCGTTCAGGTTCGGCTTGCTGTCATTGACATAATCCTGGATATCCGAGATCTGCATGATCTTGAATGTTCCGTCCTCTCCGAACTGGAGTTTTCCGATCCGCTGTGAATCCAGGATCGCATTTGCGATCTTCACGAAGTCATTCAGGTTGATCACACCATTCTCATCCATGTCATACTTCGCTGCCTCTGCCCATTTTGCACTGGAAGGATCCACCATGAAATAGGTCATCGCTTTGGACAGAGTCTCGATCGTAAATTCTTCGATCAGCTCATCGCTGACAACAGAGATCGTATTGTCGTCCTGCGCGATGGTGATCTCCACTGTACCGCCTTCTTTCGCCGCTTCGCAGGAAGAAACTGTGATCTTGCCCACTGCTTCTTCATCGCCTGCAGCTGCAGTTACCGTAAGGAGATTTGAGTAATCCGCAGTTTCCGGATCTACCATAAGCACTGCGTTTACCTGATTGTCCACCTCTTCTGACGCAAGTACAGTTACGCCGTCAGACGGCTCGATTTCCAGTCCCTTGAACGCAAGGGCGTCATAAGTAAAACTGATATTGACCGCATCAGTCCCCCCGATATCATAGGAATATACTGTACCGGAAATCGTCTCTCCGCAGAGCACAGCCGACTGTTCGCCGAATGTCAGTCCGACTGTCCCTTTCCCCACCACTTCCGGAGCCGCATGGGCTGTCACTCCCGGCACTGCGACCATGAGCATCATCAGCAGGCTCAGCAGCGCGGAGAGGATCCTTGTGTGTTTCCCGTTCCTTTTCACACTTCTCATACTTGTCCCCTTTCTCCAAAAACTCTTTTTTCTTTTGGATCGTCTGGTATTCTATGCACACACGCTCTCACGGCCCCGCTTTCTGGTATCCGCCTTCCGATGTCTGCCTGCCGGCATCGGGGGATACACGGCGTCCCGTTTTCCGTGTGTATGACAACTATAAGACCTGTGTGTTAAACGTATTCGGCGCAGCCGGTAAAATCACCGTTAAAAGAAACCACGAAAATAAAACTTCCGTTTAAGATCCTGTAAAACCGCAGTTCTATGCTTCATATACAATGGATTCCCGGATCTCCTCCGCCTTCTCATCCCCTTCCAGCAGAGCGGTCAGCCGCAGGGCAAACGGGATCGCTGCTCCCATCCCCCGCCCGGTCGTAATATGCCCGTCCGTCACCACCGGCTGGCTCTGCACTTCCCCGCAGTCCAGTTCCGCCTCAAATGACGGATACGCACAGGCTTTCCGGCCTCTGAGCATCCCCAGACCGCTCAGGATGCTCGGCGCCGCGCAGATCGCCGCGATCAGCTTCCCCCTGCCGTCAAAATCACAGAGCAGCTCCCTGAGCCCTTCATGCGCTTTCAGATTCAGCGTCCCCGGCATGCCGCCCGGGAGTACCAGCATGTCCGTATCCTCCATGGAAGCTTCCTCAAACAAAAGATCCGCCAGGACCGTGATCCCGTGGGATCCACTGATCTCCTTTCTCCCCATAACGGATACGGTCTCTGTCTCGATCCCCGCTCTGCGCAGGATGTCGACAACTGTCAGCCCTTCGATCTCCTCAAATCCGTCCGCCAGAAATACACAAACCTTTTTCATCTTTCTTCCTTCTTTCTTTATGTCACACATTTACAGTTTCCCGCAAAACAGGTCCCCGGCCCATTCTGCTGTCCGCGGCCCGCCAAAACCCGCGCGGCCCGCTCTGCGTCCAGTTTATCAAACCGGACAGACAAATGCAATTCCGGGGTGGCAACCCGGGGTAAGATATCCTATAATAAAAGAATAAAGAAAACTGCCGGAAACCTCCCGGCAAAATGATATTCAGGAGGATATCCCATGGAAATCGAACGCAAATTTCTCGTAGACACAGACAGACTCCCTTTCCGGCCGGAGGATTACCCCTGCCGCCACATTGAGCAGGGATATCTCTGCACCGCGCCTGTCGTGCGCATCCGAAGGGATAATGAAGAGTACTTTCTCACCTATAAATCAAAAGGGCTCCTGGCCCGGGAGGAATACAACCTCCCTCTCACCAGAGAGGCCTATGAGCATCTGCTTCCCAAAGCAGACGGAAGGATCATCGTCAAGAAGCGGTATGTCATCCCACTGGACAGCGGACTGACTCTGGAGCTGGACATCTTTGAACAGGATCTCGCGCCGCTGGTGCTCGCGGAGATCGAATTCCCGGATGAAGACACTGCCCTCTCCTACCGCGCGCCGGACTGGCTGGGAGAAGATGTGACCTATTCTTCCCGGTACCACAACAGCACCCTGAGCCAGGCATAAGATATCTCTTTAAAAGCAACAAATTGTTGCTTTTCTTTGAATTTCTCCGTTTTGTTGCATACCTCTTTGTTTACAGGAAAAATTGATATAATGATGAAAATCACTTGATCCGTATATTGATTTCTTGTAAATGGAGGTATGCCGGTGTCCAACATCCAGCTCGCAGCGAATCTGCGCAGACTCAGAACAGACCACAATTACACACAGGCGCAGATCGGCGAACAGCTCAACATTTCCCGGCAGGCATATTCGAACTATGAGACCGGGAAACGGATCCCGGACATTGATATGCTCATCCGCATCGCAGATATCTACGAAGTCACTCTGGAACAGCTCCTCACCCAGACCTGTACAAAAACCGGGATCGTGAACGAGACTTCCGGCCCTTACTTCGCGAGCAGGATCATCGCAAGCGGGGACACCTTATATCTGACCGGCGAGGAGATCGATCTGGTCGCTCATTACCGGAATGCCGGGGAAGATGAGAGAAAACTGGCACGGAAAGTCCTGGGGATGTAAATCTGTATTTGTGGGGGAGCCGACCGATTGGTGAAACGTCCGAAAACAGTGAAGCGCGGATGTCGAGGACGTATTCAGCGCGGGGATATGGCTGGCATCGGCTCCGCTCCATGAGGCAGGAAAAACTACGAAATCAGGGAACACGCTAAAACCAGGGATCAGAA
>DWUV01000020.1 GCA_019120595.1 Candidatus Mediterraneibacter tabaqchaliae
ACAGATAAAAAAGAGCCGTAAACAGGCGAAAATATTGAAAAAATACTGGAAATCCGGCTATCTGTGTGCTATACTGTTCCAATGACTGCAAATGTCCTCTCGTCACGGGAGAGGTGATATGATTTTGCGCATGCAAGGAGGAAGAAAATGAGTTTACAGGTAGAAAAATTAGAACATAATATGGCGAAGCTGACGATCGAGGTGTCAGCAGAGGACGTGGAGAAGGCACTCCAGGCTGCATATCTGAAAGAGCGCAGCAGGATCAGCCTGCCGGGATTCCGCAAGGGCAAGGTGCCGCGCCAGATGATCGAGAAGATGTACGGACCGGAAGTGTTCTATGACGAGGCTGCAAATCATATGATATCAGAGGCATATGGAAAAGCCTATGAAGAGTGTGAGCTTGAGATCGTGTCCCAGCCGAAGGTTGCGATCACACAGCTTGAAAAGGGCAAACCGTTTATCTTTACAGCGGAAGTCGCAGTGAAGCCGGAAGTCACACTCGGTGAATATAAAGGCCTGAAAGTGGATAAAGTTTCCACAAGAGTGACACAGAAGGAAGTTGACGAGGAGATCGACAGAGAGCGCGAGCGCAATGCAAGGACGATCGAGGTCACAGACCGCCCGGTACAGGACAAGGATCAGGTTATCCTTGATTTCGAGGGCTTTGTAGACGGAGTCGCTTTCGAGGGCGGCAAGGGAGAGAACTATCCGCTGACTATCGGTTCCGGAGCGTTTATCCCGGGATTCGAGGAGCAACTGATCGGCGCTGAGATCGGAAAAGAGACAGAGATCAACGTAACTTTCCCGGAGGAATACCAGGCGAAAGAGCTTGCCGGAAAAGAAGCTGTATTTAAGTGTACTGTTCATGAGATCAAGGCGAAGGAGATCCCGGAGCTGGATGATGAGTTCGTATCTGACGTTTCCGAGGAGAGCGAGACAGTAGACGCATATAAGGCTGAGGTAAAGGCAAAGATCAAAGAGCGCAAGGAGCGCGAGGGAAGACAGAAGAAGGAAGACCAGGCAGTGGAGCAGGCTGTGGCAAACGCGCAGATCGATATCCCGGATCCGATGATCGACCTTCAGACAAAGCAGATGGCAGACGACTTCGCGCGCCGCATCATGCAGCAGGGCATGAGCCTGGAGCAGTATTTCCAGTTCACAGGCCTGTCTGAGGAGAAGATGATGGAAGAGTTCCGTCCGCAGGCTGAGAAGCGTATCCGCACAAGACTCGTGCTGGAGGCAGTGGTTGCGGCAGAGAATATCGAAGTATCCGATGAGCGCCTGGATGAGGAATTAAAGAAGATGGCTGATTCCTACCAGATGGAAGTCGAGAAGCTCAAAGGCTTCATGGGTGAAAACGAGAAGAAGCAGATGAAAGAGGATATTGCGGTCCAGGAGGCAGTGACACTGATCGCGGACGCGGCAGTAGAAGGCTGATCCAGGTTCCAGAGAGGTGTGCCGCAGGCACACCTCTTGTCAGCATAGACCGCTCAAAAGGGCCGGCTTACAGCGGCCCGCACAGAGATGGGACCAGACGGAGCATTTATTTACAGAAAGGGGTATAGAAAATGAGTTTAGTACCTTATGTCATTGAACAGACGAGCAGGGGGGAGCGCTCTTACGATATTTATTCAAGACTGTTAAAGGAGAGGATCATCTTTCTCGGGGAAGAGGTAAACGATGTATCCGCAAGCGTGGTCGTTGCCCAGCTTCTTTTTCTGGAGGCGGATGACCCGGACAAGGATATCCAGCTGTATATCAACAGCCCGGGAGGTTCTGTGACGGCTGGCCTTGCGATCTACGATACGATGCAGTATATTAAATGCGATGTGTCAACAGTCTGCATCGGCATGGCGGCGAGCATGGGAGCGTTCCTGCTCTCCGGCGGCAAGAAGGGCAAGAGGTTTGCCCTGCCGAACGCAGAGATCATGATCCACCAGCCGTCAGGCGGGGCCCAGGGTCAGGCGACAGAGATCCAGATCGCGGCGGAACATATCCTCCGTACAAAACAGAGATTAAATGAGATCCTGGCGGCAAACACAGGGCAGGATCTTGAGACGATCAAGGCTGACACAGAGCGCGATAATTTTATGTCCGCGGAAGAGGCCAAAGCTTACGGTCTGATCGACGAAGTGATCGTGAAACACTAATATTGTATGAGGTGACAGTTTATGGCAGGGAAAATCACAGACGACATCGTGAGATGCTCTTTCTGCAACAAGACACAGGCGCAGGTGAGAAAGCTGATCGCAGGGCCTAACGGCACATATATCTGCGACGAGTGTGTTGCAATCTGCTCAGAGATCATAGAAGAAGAGCTCGATTACAGTGAGAGAGAGGTATTTGACGACATCAATCTCCTGACTCCGGAGGAAATGAAGGAATTCCTGGATGATTATGTGATCGGGCAGGATGAGGCGAAAAAAGTACTTTCAGTGGCAGTCTACAATCATTATAAAAGGATCATGGCAGAGCAGGACCTGGGCGTTGAGCTCCAGAAAAGCAATATCCTGATGCTCGGGCCGACCGGATGCGGGAAGACTCTTCTCGCCCAGACACTTGCGAAGGTCCTGAATGTCCCGTTCGCGATCGCGGACGCGACTGCGCTGACAGAGGCAGGGTACGTAGGCGAGGATGTGGAGAATATCCTTCTCAAAGTCATCCAGGCTGCGGACGGGGATATCGAGCGCGCGGAGCACGGCATCATCTATATCGACGAGATCGACAAGATCACGAGAAAGTCTGAGAATCCGTCGATCACCCGCGATGTATCCGGAGAAGGCGTACAGCAGGCTCTCTTAAAGATCATCGAGGGCACGGTTGCATCTGTCCCGCCCCAGGGCGGTCGCAAGCATCCGCACCAGGAGCTGATCCAGATCGACACAACGAATATCCTGTTCATCTGCGGCGGGGCATTTGAGGGCATCGATAAGATCATCGAGACAAGGCTTGACAGAAAGTCGATCGGATTCAATGCTGAGATCGCCGAAAAACATGAGTATGACATGGATGTGCTCCTTCACGAAGTGCTGCCCCAGGACCTGGTCAAATACGGGCTGATCCCGGAGCTGGTCGGAAGGCTTCCGGTGACGGTTTCACTGGATCTTCTGGACAAAGAAGCGCTGATCAGGATCCTGACAGAGCCGAAGAGCGCGATCGTGAAGCAGTACCAGAAGCTGCTTGAGTTGGACGGAGTGAAGCTGGAATTCGACAGGGACGCCCTGACCGAGATCGCGGAGACGACTCTGAAGAGAAAGACAGGGGCAAGAGGACTCCGCGCGATCATGGAGAAGATCATGATGGATACCATGTATGAGGTCCCGTCAGACGAGACGATCAAAGAATGCCGGATCACAAAAGCGGCAGTGAACGGGACTGGGAAACCGCTGTATCTGCGCGACGGCGAAGAGCGGAGATCATTCCTGACATCAGAGAGTGCATAGAGAATGTGCAGGGCGGGTGCAATGGAGTTGCCATATGTGCCTGCCCTTTCTATATATGAAATCAGTGGCGGAATTATAAAAACCAGGAGGAGAATGAATGGATAATGAGATAAAAAGCCTGCCTATGGTCCCGTTGAGAGGGATGACGGTCATGCCGGGGATGGTCGTGCATTTTGATGTGAGCCGGGCGCGGTCCATCGCCGCTGTCCAGGAGGCAATGGTGGAAGAACAGAAGATCTTCCTGACGGCGCAGAAATCCCTCGATACAGAGGAGCCGGGGGCAGAGGATGTATATGAGATCGGGACTGTGGGCACAGTCAGACAGATCATCAAGCTGCCCAAGCAGATCGTGAGGGTGCTCGTGTCAGGGGAGACAAGAGGACGGCTTCAGGAGATCGAATATTCTGATCCTTATCTGCGGGCAAAGGTGGAAGTCATTGAAGAAGAGGATGCAGATACGCCGGAAGATGTGAATACCGAAGCAATGGAGCGCAGCCTCAGGGACATGCTCATGGAATATGCGTCCAGGAACGGCAAGATGTCAAAGGAATCCATAGCGCAGCTCGCGGAGGTCAGGGGACTGCGCAGGCTGGTCGACGAGATCGCGGCGAATATCCCTCTTCAATATACTGACCAGCAGGAGATCTTAAATGAGACGGATCTGAAAAAACGTTATGAAAAGCTTGCGTTTAAACTGGTGAACGAAGTCCAGATCATGGACATCAAGGACGAGATCCGGCGCAAAGTAAAAGAAAGAGTAGACAAACATCAGAGAGAATATATCCTGCGGGAACAGTTAAAACTCATAAGAGAGGAACTGGGAGAGGACTCTACCGTGTCTGACGCCGAAGAATTCGAGGCGTCGCTCAGGAAGCTCAAAGCACCGAAAGAAGTGAAAGACAAGCTCCAGAAAGAGATCAACCGGTTTAAGAGCTCTATGAACTCCCCGGCCGAGAGCGGTGTCATCCGCACTTACATTGAGACGCTTCTGGAGATGCCCTGGGATAAGGCGTCAAAGGATAACGAAGATATCAGTTACGCAAAGCAGGTGCTCGAGGAAGACCATTACGGGCTGGAGCAGGTGAAGGAGCGTATCCTGGAATTCCTTGCCGTGCGGACGCTGACGAAAAAAGGCGAAAGCCCGATCCTCTGTCTTGTGGGACCGCCGGGAACGGGAAAGACGTCCATCGCGAAGTCTCTGGCAAAGGCGCTTAAGAAGCCTTATGTGCGCATCTCCCTGGGCGGCGTGCGGGATGAGGCGGAGATCCGCGGGCACAGGAAGACTTATGTGGGAGCCATGCCGGGACGTATCGCCAACGGTATCCGCACGGCAGGGGTAAAGAACCCTGTCATGCTGCTGGACGAGATCGATAAAGTAAGCACGGATTATAAAGGGGATACTTTCTCCGCACTTCTGGAAGTGCTGGACAGTGAGCAGAACAGCAGGTTCCGTGACCATTACCTGGAGGTGCCTCTGGACCTCTCGGAAGTTATGTTCATCACCACAGCAAACACGCTGCAGACGATCCCGCGCCCTCTGCTGGACCGTATGGAAGTGATCGAGATCACAAGCTACACTGAGAATGAGAAGCTGCATATCGCGATGGAGCATCTGATCCCGAAACAGCTGGAAAGGCACGGCCTTACGGAAGACCAGCTCACATTCAGCAGGCAGGCGGTCTGGAAGATGGCCCGAAATTACACAAAGGAAGCGGGAGTAAGGCAGCTTGAGCGTGAGATCGGGAATGTATGCAGGAAGGCGGCAAAAGAGATCCTGACCACGGACCGGAAGAAGATCGCGGTCACAGACCGGAATATCCACCGGTTTTTGGGAAAAGAGAAATATACGTACCAGATGGCGAACCCGGCTCCCGAGATCGGGATCGTCCGCGGACTGGCATGGACCAGTGTGGGCGGCGATACTCTCCAGATCGAGGTGAATGTGATGCCGGGCAGCGGGGAGCTGATGCTGACCGGTCAGCTGGGGGATGTGATGAAAGAGTCCGCCCAGACCGGGATCAGTTATATCCGCTCTGTGAGCGGCAGGTACGGGATCCCGGAGGATTTCTTCGAAAAGCATGATATCCATGTACATATCCCGGAGGGGGCTGTGCCAAAGGACGGGCCGTCCGCGGGCATTACCATGGCAGCGGCCATGCTGTCCGCTGTCACCGGGAAGAAAGTGCGGGCGGATCTTGCCATGACCGGAGAGATCACCTTAAGAGGGCGTGTCCTGCCGATCGGAGGATTAAAGGAAAAACTCCTGGCAGCAAAGAGCGCGGGGATCAGGACCGTGCTCATCCCGAAGGAAAACAGAGCAGACGTGGAAGAGCTTTCTGCTGAGATCACAAAAGGGCTGGAGATCCTTACCGTGGAAAATATGGAACAGGTGCTGAGCCACGCGCTGGCGGAAGAAACGGAAAACACAGAGGATACCGCGGGATAGTGCAGGCCCGCGGCAGGAGGAAGATATGATTATAAAAAGTATAAATCTTGAGACAGTATGCGGGATTACAAGCACACTTCCGGATAATGACAGGCCGGAAGTGGCGTTTGCGGGGAAGTCCAATGTGGGGAAGTCGTCCATGATCAATGCGCTCATGAACCGGAAATCCTACGCCAGGATATCCGCCACTCCGGGAAAGACCCAGACCATCAATTTTTATAATATCAATGATGCCCTGTATCTGGTCGATCTCCCGGGGTATGGATATGCGCGGGTCTCTGAGAAAGAGAAGGCACAGTGGGGCAGGATGATCGAGCGGTATCTGCACGGCTCCTCCCAGCTCAGGGAAGTGTTCCTGCTCATCGATATCCGGCATGAGCCGTCTGCCAATGACAGGCTGATGTATCAGTGGATCGTGGACCAGGGGTATGAGCCGGTCATCATTGCCACAAAATTGGATAAAATAAAACGCAGCCAGGTGCAGAAACATGTTAAAATGTTAATGGAAGGCCTGGGACTTGTGCCCGGGACTACTGTGATCCCGTTCTCATCTGTGACAAAACAGGGAAGGGATGAGATCTGGGAACTGATCGAGAAAGATTGTGAGATTGACTGATTCGGGAGGATAGGAATGGAAGAGAGACGACCCTACTGGCAGGTGGCGGTCAGGCTGTTGTTCAGTCTCCTCGCCACTGCGGCGTTTGTGATCATCGGGATCAGGCTGATCGGGTTCCTCATGCCTTTTGTCATTGGCTGGCTGATCGCAGCAGTCGCCGCGCCGCTTGTCAACTGGCTGGAGAAAAGGCTGCGGATCGTAAAGAAGCTGGGCTCGGCGCTTATCGTTGTACTGGTGCTGGCCGCGATCATCCTGGCGCTGTATTTCGGCATCAGCCGGCTGGTACAGGAGATCGGCGACCTGGTCAGGAATTTCCCGGAGATGTATGCGCAGCTTGAGGAAGGGCTGAGACAGATCGGGGACACAATGTCAGGGATTTTTGAGCGGCTTCCGGAGGGGATCCAGAGCGGATGGAATACCGTGGTGAAAAATCTTGACAGCTATATGGGGGATCTTGTTTCCGGCATCAGCGAGCCCACGGTGAATGCTGCGGGCAACATCGCGAGAAGGGTGCCCTATTATCTGATCTCATTTATCGTGGCGGTCATGTCTGCTTATTTCTTTATCGTACAGAGGGAAGAAGTGCTGGGGTGGATGAAGAGGACAGCGCCTGAGGCGGTGCGGAAGCGGATGACCCTGGTCATGGATTATCTGAAATATGCTGTGGGCGGATATTTTAAGGCGCAGTTTAAGATCATGGGGATCGTATTCCTGATCCTGCTCGTCGGTCTCGGATTCCTGGGGACAGGATATTTCGTGCTGGTGGCGCTGCTGATCGCGTTCCTTGATTTCCTGCCGTTTTTCGGCACGGGGACAGCGATGATCCCATGGGCTGTCTACGAATTTTTTATGGGGGACTACAAGATGACAGTGTCCCTTGTCGTGATCTATGTGGTGACACAGGTGGTCAGGCAGCTCCTCCAGCCGAAGCTAGTAGGGGACAGCGTAGGGCTGAACCCGCTGGTAACGCTGCTGCTCCTGTATATCGGCTACCGGATGGGCGGCGTATTGTGGATGATCCTCGCCGTGCCCATCGGGATGGTGCTCATCAATATGTGCCAGGCAGGGGCGTTTGATTATATTTTTGACGACGTCAGGATCCTGATCAACGGGATACTCCGGCTCCAGGAAGACGGGAATGAGGGCGCGGATGAGCGGAAATGAGGCGGAAATGGGAAACGAAAATGGGAGAATTTCTGCGTTGAAAAAGAAGTAAGGGTATGCTATCATGGATGAGGGAGAACACTCCCGATCATAATAAAAATGCAGAGAAAGACGGGAAGTCTGGAGCATGGAAAAACCGACAGGAGGTAAGAGAAATGAAGAAATACGTATGTGATGTATGCGGATACATTTATGATGAGGCGATCGGCGATCCGGATAACGGTATCGAGGCTGGCACAAAGTGGGAGGACGTACCGGAAGATTTCCTCTGCCCGCTGTGCGGCGTAGGAAAAGATCAGTTCTCAGAGGTTGAGTAATACTGCCTTTCGCAGAAAAGGATAAAAGGTGCTGCCGTCCCATTTGCAAATTTGGGGCGGCAGTGTTTATGTCAGGGACAGAGTAAGCAGGAGAGAATGGGGGAATTATAAAATGGAAACAAAAAAGCAGAAATTTGCATCCGATACTTCCGGCAGGAGCGCGGGCGGCTGGGCGAAGGCGCTGGTCATCCTGCTGATCGGCCTGACAGTCGCTCACCTGGGGGTCACCCTGTTTCTCCTGTCTGAGCTGGGGACGGATACGTTCACTGTCTTTATCCAGGGGCTGTCCCGGATATTCGGGCTGACGGTCGGGACGGTACATGTGATCGTGCTCTGTATCCTGATGGCTGTCATGCTGCTAACGACTAAAGGGTATGTAAAGCCGGGGACCGTTGTCTGCGCATTCTGCGGAGGGCCGATCATTGACCTGTTCACATGGCTGCTTGGCGGCTGGATCAACGCTGATGCGGGAATGCCGGTACGGATCATCAGTATGCTGGCCGGATGTGTGATCCTCTCGGCAGGGATGTCGATTGTGATCAACAGTAATGCGGGGACAGGGCCCAATGACCTGGTGGCGGTCATCCTCTCGGATAAGATCGAGCGGGTCCAGTTCCGCTGGGTGAGAGTCGGGTGCGACCTCTTCTTTGTAGTGCTGGGCTTCCTTCTCGGCGGAACAGTGGGTGCGGGTACGGTCGTGGCTGTCTTCCTTACAGGACCGCTTGTCCAGTTCTGGCTCCCGAAGACAAAGAGGGCGGTCCAGGCAGTGCTCCATGAGGAGTGACGCCAGGGAAGCGGCGTCAGGGGAAGTGATGCCATGAGAAGTGGCACCATGAGGAGTGGCGTCAGGGGAAGTGATGCCATGAGAAGTGACATGGGCAGTAAGAAAAAAACAGGGAGTGTTAAGAAAAGAAATGCGGGAAAGGACAGAGGCTATGGAAAGATATGATGTGATCATCATCGGCGCAGGTCCGGGAGGGATCTTTGCGGCGTATGAGCTGATGAAGAAAGCCCCCGGGATCAGGGTGGCTGTATTTGAGTCGGGGAATCCTCTGGAGAAGAGAAAATGTCCGATCGACGGGAAGAAAGTAAAAAGCTGCATCGGATGTAAGACCTGCGCGATCATGAGCGGTTTCGGAGGAGCGGGTGCCTTCTCTGACGGGAAATATAATATTACCAATGACTTCGGCGGCACACTGTACGAGTATATCGGCAAGGATACTGCCATTGAGCTGATGCGCTATGTGGATGAGATCAATGTAGCGTACGGCGGCAAGGGCACGAAAATGTACTCTACCGCGGGCACAAAGTTTAAGAAGCTGTGCATGCAGAATAAGCTGAAACTCCTGGATGCATCTGTGCGCCATCTCGGGACGGATATCAATTATGTCGTGCTGGAAAATCTGTTTGATGAGCTGAAGGGAAAGGTGGATTTCCGGTTCAACAGCCATGTAGACGATGTGGAACGGATGGACAGCGGATACAGGATCATCACAAAGGACGGGGCGTATGAGTGCGGCAGGTGCATTATCTCCGTGGGGCGCAGCGGGAGCAAGTGGATGGAGGAGATCTGCGGGAGGCTGGATATCCCGACGAAATCCAACCGCGTGGACATCGGCGTGCGCGTAGAGCTCCCTGCGGTCATCTTCTCCCATCTGACGGATGAGCTCTACGAGAGTAAGATCGTGTACCGCACGGAGAAATTCGAGGATAAGGTGCGCACGTTCTGCATGAACCCATATGGCATCGTGGTGAATGAGAATACGAACGGGATCGTCACGGTGAACGGACACAGCTATGAAGATCCTGAGAAGCAGACAGAGAATACGAATTTTGCCCTTCTGGTGGAGAAGCATTTCTCCGAGCCTTTCAAGGACAGCAACGGATACGGGGAGAGCATTGCCCGCCTGTCCAATATGCTGGGCGGCGGTGTGCTCGTACAGCGCTTCGGGGATCTGATCCGCGGAAGGAGGAGCACCTGGGAGAGGATCGAGGAGGGATTCGTCCGCCCCACGCTGGCGGCGGAGCCCGGGGACTTAAGTCTTGTGCTCCCGAAGAGGATCATGGACGGGATCATTGAGATGGTCTATGCGCTGGACAAGATCGCCCCGGGTACGGCAAACGATGACACTCTGCTCTACGGGGTGGAAGTGAAATTCTATAATATGGAAGTGAAGCTTGATGAGCATCTGGAGACAAGGCATAAAGGGCTCTATGTGATCGGGGACGGAAGCGGCGTGACCCATTCCCTGTCCCATGCATCGGCGAGCGGGGTGTATGTGGCGAGAGAGATCGCGGATAAAGCAGAGGTGCAGCGGTGATGGATGAGAAAAGGCTTCAGCAGTTTGAGAAGATGCTCGCTGCCGTGCAGAAGGAATATGAAAACATTGTCCGCCAGATGGAAGACTTAAAGGAGAAAGGAAAGATCAGGTCCGTCACATACCAGCAGCTCCTGGCGAGGAAGATGACATACCAGAATATGCTGTCCATGTATGAGCTCTATGACCTGATCGAAAAATAGATGATAAGATTACTTGCAGTGGATATGGACGGCACCTGTTTAGACAGCAGGAGCCGCATGACAGACAGGACGGTCAATGCCCTGCGCCGGGCGTCGTCGGAGGGGATCATCGTAGTACCCGCCACCGGACGGAATCTGGGGTGTGTGCCCCACCGGCTGGCAGCAGGCATGATCCGTGGCAGCGGTACAGGGCCGGCTTACAGAGGATGGAGACAGGATGCGCGCGATAACCGGGGACTCTTCCGCTATGTGATCTCATCCAACGGGGCGGCAGTGACAGATATCGTTGAGAAAAAGACGGTGTTCCGCGCGATGATACCAAGAGAGGACGCGGTATCTCTCCTGGAAGCGTGCGGGGAGATCCGTCTCGGGAATGCCGCTCATATCTGCCACCGGTACCTGATGGAAGGCAGGATCCTGACGATGGCGGGGAGACTGATCTACGGGAAAGACGCCGCCGGGGTATACTGTGTCAGGGATCTGCGCGAAGCTGTGGAAAAAAGCCGGCAGGAAGTGGAGGAGCTGCAGTTCTATTTCCTCTCACGGAAGGCAAAGGAAGAGCTGAGAAAAACCATGCTGTCCTATCCGGAGCTGAGCGCGGCTTATACAGGGATCTACGCGGAGGTCTATTCGAAAAAAGCGTCAAAGGGGAACGCTCTGACCGCACTGTGCAGGTATCTGGGGATCAGCCGGGCAGAAACCGCCTGCATCGGGGACGGGGAAAACGATCTGTCCATGTTTGGGGCGGCGGGAATAAAGATTGCCATGGGAAATGCGGTCCCGGAACTGAAAGAAAGAGCGGATCTGGTGACGGAGTCCAATGACAGGGACGGGGCGGCAAAGGCCATTGAACAGCTGATGAAGTGGTGAAATGTGCATTTAGGGACAGGGCAAACTGCGATTGGGGACGTAGTAAAATCCGATTTTACTACGTCCCCAATCGACTAATTTGCCTGTACGATGGATCTTACATGGCTGATCTCTTCCTGGGTCGCTTTCGCCGCGGGCACATAATAACTCCTCTCCCGGGCAGCGTCGTACATTTTCTCCTGTGACATCTCGCACTGATTGCGCATCTGTTTTAAGCACTGTCTGAGTTCTTTGTTTTCTGTCTGCGGGATCATGTCCCCGAACATTTTCAATTCACCGTTTATGCCGACAAGTGCGTCGGCAACCATTGTTTTTTCATCCATTTTCTTCACCTCGTCTTGGGATCTTTTACTGATTTTCGGATCTTTACAGGAATTTCATGAGCTCCTGTTTGTTTTTTATGGCAGAATCTGCCGCATCCTGAAAGAGCTTTTTGATCTCGGGATCCTCAGTTTTTGATGCGTAATCTGTCATCTTGCAGTGGGTAGTTGAGTACCCTCCGATGAGATGGCGCAGGTTCTGAAGATCAAGGATTGATATTTCTGACATAGCTGACGCCTCCTTAAATGAAATGATTTTTCAGGAGTTAGTATGTCCTGCATGTCCGCTGTTTATGAGCGAATGTGAGATGAATTCATGAAAAAGGTCCCGCATTTCCCGGGAGGTGCGGTACATGCATTCGGGATGCCACTGCACGCCGATGGCAAACGGATGGGAGTCCAGTTCGATCGCTTCGATCGTGCCGTCCTGCGCATGAGCGCTGACAGAGACGCCCCTGCCGGGGAAATTCACTGCCTGGTGGTGGAAGCTGTTTACATACAGGCAGGTGCCTGCATACTGCCTCAGCCTGCTCCCGCGCTCGATACGGATGCGGTGGCTGACTTCGCTGCGGTTTGCCGACTGCTGCATATGATTCAGGACCCGGCCCGGGATCAGAGACATGTCCTGCCAGATCGTGCCGCCGCAGGCCACGCTTAAGATCTGCATCCCCCGGCAGATGGCAAGGACAGGCTTCCGTGACGTGAGCACCCGCTTCATGAGACGGATCTGGAAGAGATCCACAGTGATATCGGTCTTTCCGTTCCCCTCAGCAGGTTCCTCTCCAAAGAGAAGAGGGGTGATGTCTTCCCCTCCGCAGAAGAGGAAGCCATCGCAGAATCTGACATACTCATCTATGACATGGTCGCTTCGCACAAGCGGAAGGATAAAAGGCAGTCCCCTGGAATACCGGACAGACTGGATATAGGGATTGGTCACGAACTGGCGGTTCTCAGAAAAGCCGCATACAATGATGCCGATTTTTGGTTCCATAAGCACTCCTTATCGATTGAGATGATCTGCCGGAAGGCGGTCTGACGCGGGGGCTGGATAAATTTCCCTCTCAGGAATATCCGCGGCGCGCCGATGATATGATAGACTATGTAAAAAAACAGAAAATTATACATCAAAGGAGTTTTTTATGAAATGGATCGATCTGCACTGCGACACACTCAGCATCCTGGCAGAAGAAGGACGACCTGAGAAAAAGGGCGGAAAAGACGGACTGTGGGAAAATGATCTGTGTGTTGATATACGGAGACTGCATGAGAGCGGCGCAGCGGCACAGTTTTTCGCATGCTATGTAAATGCAGCAGACTTCCGCGGCGGCTTCAAAGATGGCCGCAGCGATGCGAAAGATGACCGCAGCGACGCGAAAGATGACCGCAGCGGCGCGAAAGATGACCGCGGCGGCGCCAGAGACGATGCAGGAGAGGGCATGGAGAAGAGCTGGCGGACGGGACCTTTATGGGACCGGGCGTACAGAAAGGCGCTGACAATGGCAGACTATGCGTCGCGCGCCCAGGGAGAACGGTTCGGGCTCGCCCGCTCGGCGGAAGAGGTCCTGCGCATGGAGAGTGAAAACAGGGTGGCAGGGATCCTGACCGTGGAGGAGGGCGGCGTGCTGAACGGCAGGCCGGAGCGCCTGGAGGAACTGTATGCCAGAGGGGTGCGCCTGATCACGCTTACGTGGAATTATGAAAACTGTATCGGGAGTCCCAACAGCAGGGATCCGGAGATCATGCAGAGGGGGCTTACGCCATTCGGCATACAGACAGTGGAGCGGATGAATGATCTGGGAATGATCGTTGATGTGTCGCACCTGTCAGACGGAGGCTTCCGGGACTGTGTCCGCCGCAGCAAAAAATCGGTGATCGCATCCCACTCGAACGCCAGGGCGCTCTGTCCCCATCCCCGCAACCTGAGCGATGAGATGCTCCATGCCCTCGGGGAAAAAGGCGGTGTGGCGGGAGTAAATTTCTATGGGGCATTCTTAAGGCCTGCCGGGAAGCCGACAGAGGATGACGGGGCGCAGGCCGAGGCTATCGTCCGCCATATCCGGCATATGATGGACCGGGCCGGGGAGGATGCCGTGGCTCTGGGGACGGACTTTGACGGTTTTGACCGGGAGTCTCTCCCGTCAGGGATCCGCGGCGTCCAGGATATGGACGTCCTGTGGGCTGCCATGAAGCGCGCCGGGCTTACGGAGCGCCAGATCGAGAAGACAGCGTATGGGAATGTGATGCGCATCCTGAAAGAATGCATCAGCTGATCCGAAGAAATTTGTGGTGCGTATGACTCCCGGGCGTGGTATGATGTATGGGAATGAGGTTTTACACAAAATGACAGCTGCGAAAGGAAGAGAGGTAAAAAATGGAAAACAAAAGAATCATTCAGGTAGAAGAGAAAGTACCATTTAAGCTGCTGGTGCCGCTGAGTATCCAGCATATGTTCGCCATGTTCGGCGCGTCCGTCCTGGTGCCCTTTGTATTCGGCATCAACCCTGCGGTCGTCCTGTTCATGAACGGTGTGGGTACCCTGCTTTTCATCCTGATCACAAAGGGAAGGGCGCCTGCTTATCTGGGCTCCAGCTTCGCGTTTCTCGCCCCGGCGGGAGTCGTGATCGCAAAATGGGGATACAGTTACGCTTTGGGCGGATTTGTAGCAGTAGGTTTTCTGGGATGTATCCTGGCGCTCATTATCTATAAGTTCGGTTCAGACTGGATCGACGTGGTCCTGCCGCCTGCGGCAATGGGGCCGGTGGTCGCCCTGATCGGCCTGGAGCTGGCAGGGAACGCTGCTTCCAATGCGGGACTTTTGGATGAAACAATAGATCCGAAAAATGTGATCGTATTTCTTGTCACCCTGCTCACAGCAGTGCTCGGCTCCGTTGTGTTCCGGAAGTTCCTGGCAGTGATCCCGATCCTGATCGCCATTATCGCGGGGTACGCGGCGGCGCTGATCTGCGGCATCGTTGACTTCTCGGAAGTTATGGCTGCGCCGCTCTTTTCCCTGCCGAATTTCTCCCTCCCGAGCTTCAAATGGGAGGCGATCGTGATCGTCCTGCCGGTGCTCCTTGTGATCGCGTCAGAGCATATCGGACATCAGATCGTCACGAGCAAGATCGTGGGGAGAGACCTTCTGAAAGATCCGGGGCTCCACCGTTCCCTGTTTGCGGATAATTTCTCCACGATGATCTCCGGCCTGATCGGCTCTGTGCCGACTACGACTTATGGAGAAAATATCGGGGTCATGGCAATGACAAAAGTATACAGTGTATATGTGATCGGGGGCGCGGCAGTGCTCTCCATCATCTGTTCCTTCATCGGGAAGATGACAACTCTGATCAACACGATCCCCGGACCTGTGATCGGCGGGATCTCCTTCCTGCTCTACGGGATGATCGGGACATCCGGTATCCGCATCCTGGTAGATTCCAGAGTGGATTACGGACGTTCAAGAAATATGGCGATGACTTCCGTTATCTTTGTTGTCGGACTTTCCGGCATTACGGTGCAGTTCGGCAGCATCCAGCTGACCGGAATGGTGCTGGCGTGCGTGGTCGGCATGATCATGGGCCTGACGTTTTATGTGCTGGACAAACTGAAACTTACGAACGACAGAGAAGAAGCCTGACAGCCGGATTCTTCATCCAAACTTAAGAATTTGTTTCGAAAAAACGCTGCTTTTCTTTTTTATAATCTGCCTCAGTGGAAAGGAAGGCTGATCCTTTCCATGATCTTGGATGTTTAAGGAGGCGGACGATAAATGTCACAGCATTGGGTGGAGTATGCAGGCGAAGAAAGGAGAAGGGCTTATCCGTCAGACAGGCGTCGGAGAAAGAGGAAAAGACGGCGGGGCGGATTTCTCAGGAGAGCCGCGGCTGTACTGGCAGTCATCGCAGTGCTTGTTGCCCTGAAAAATGTGATCGGGGACCATCTCATACTGACGAGGGACGGGATCGCCTGGAGCGTGGATCTTACTCCTGTATACCGGCAGGCAGGAGATATGTCGGATACGCTGAGGCAGCTTGTAAAAAATAATCCGGAAACCATTGATTTTGTCCGGGATTATCAGGAGAAAAAGGATCTTCCGCCGGCGGAGGATATTGGAGAAGTGACGCCGGGGGTGATCCCTCATCTCCTCCAGTGGGACGAGAGATGGGGATACCAGATATACGGGGACAATCTGATCGCGGTAAACGGATGCGGTCCGACCGTGATCTCCATGGTGGCGGCAGGGCTCACCGGAGACAATACGGTCACTCCGTACAAGGTGGCAAAATTTGCGGAGCAGAACGGATATTATGAAGGAGACGCGGGAACGAGCTGGGCGCTGATGACAGAAGGGGCAGCGCAGTTCGGGATCCACGGGGAGGAGATGGGACTGAGCGAAGAGGCAGTCTTTTCCGCCCTGGAAAACGGCAGTCCCATCATATGCAGCATGGGCCCCGGGGATTTCACTGCCACAGGCCACTTTATCGTACTTGTCGGGCTTGAAGACGGGAAGATCCGCGTCAACGACCCGAACAGTGTAAAGCGCAGCGAGAAGCTGTGGGATTTTGAGACACTGTATACACAGATCAGCAACCTCTGGGTCTATACGGCAGGATAATACCGCTGAACTGTGTTCAGACCCGGATTAATTTTTCCCCGTGAAGAGAGTCCCTGCCTGTCCGCCCCTGATGATATCGTAGAGGGCTTCCGGCCTTTTGCCGTTGGTCACGATCGTATCGATGCCCTGGGAGGTAGCGAGCTGGGCTGCCTGCAGTTTTGTGCGCATGCCGCCGGTGCCTCTCCTGGAGCCTGCGCCTCCGGCGAGGGAGTATACGCTGTCATCGATGCAGTCGATCTTTTCGATCAGTCTGGCGTTCGGGTGGAGCCTGGGATCGCTGTCGTAGAATCCGTCAATGTCAGAGAGGATCACGAGACGTTTTGCCCGGCAGAGGACGGCGACGACAGAGGAGAGCATGTCGTTATCCCCGAAGAGCCTGTCCTCAGACTCGATCTCCGTGTAGCTTACAGAGTCATTTTCATTTACGATGGGAATGACGCCCATCTCCAGCAGGGCGTTGAAGGTGTTGGTCAGGTTTTCTTTTTTCTCTTCCTGCTCGATATCCTCTGCATTTAAGAGGATCTGTGCCACTGTCTTGTCATAATCCCCGAAAAACTTGTCGTACAGGTACATCAGGCTGCACTGGCCCACAGCGGCAGCAGCCTGCTTCATGCGCATGCTGTCCGGCCTGGACTGCATATTGAGCTTGTTCCTGCCTACTGCAATGGCGCCGGATGACACGAGGATGACCTCGTATCCCATGTTGTGGATGTCAGCGAGTGTGCAGACCAGGCGGTCTGTGGCGCGCAGGTCGCTCTTTCCCGCATCGTTCGTCAGAGTGGATGTGCCTACTTTTACTACGATCCTGTTGTTATAAAGTCCCATGTTCTGTTTCCTCCCTGGGGTATTTTCCTGTTACTGTGAGCAGCAACATCTTCTAATATGTTTTTATAAGTCTTTTCTTTGACATATCAGCTTTTCTATCGTATCATACACCTAAAGATTACAAAAGCGAATAATTATCATCTGTAATATGATAAAACCAGATGATAAGCGGAAGACAGACTGTGTGACAGGATCGGATGGGAGGGGACAGTATGGATGGGAGTATCCAGAAATATCTGGCGTTTGTAAAGACTGTGGAGTGCGGGAGTTTTACCCGGGCCGCCGGAGTGCTCAATTATTCCCAGTCAGGCATCAGCCGCATGATCGGCGACCTGGAGAGGGAATGGCAGGTGACGCTGCTGGAGAGGGGGAAATCAGGAGTGCGCCTGACCAGTGAGGGGACGCGTCTCCTCCCATACGCGAAGCGCGTGTGCAGTGAGTACGAGAAGCTCCAGGCAGAGGTGGACGAGATCAACGGCCTGAAATCAGGGCTGATCCGGATCGGGACGTTTTCCAGCGTGGCGACCCACTGGCTGCCGAATATCATCCGGGAATTCCAGAAAGAATATCCCGGGATCGATTATGAGCTTATCCTGGGGGATTATACAGAGATTGAGACATGGATCGAGGAAGGCCGGGTGGACTGCGGCTTCCTGCGGCTCCCTGCCCGGAAGGAGCTGGAATCGGTGTTTTTGGAGCAGGACCGGCTGTTGGTCGTGATGCCGGAGGGACACCCCCTGGCAGCGCTGGAAAAGATCCCGGTATCCGCTCTCTGCGGGGAGCCGTTCATGCTCCTGGAAAAGGGGGCGAAGGCGGAAGTGTCGGAAATCTTCGAGAGAAACGGATTCACCCCCAGGGTGCATTTTACGACATGGGATGACTATGCGATCATGTCCATGGTAGAGAGCGGGCTGGGGATCAGCATCCTCCCGGAACTGATCCTGAAACGGATCCCGTACCGGGTCGTGGCGAGGGAACTGGAAATCCCGGCATACCGTAATATCGGCCTGGCCTGGAAGGAAAAGAAGGGGACGTCCCCCATGCTGAAGCGGTTTATGGAATATCTGGATTACCGATGAAATCTGTTGGAACAGCGCTTCCGCAAGGCTGTGTCTGGGCCTGCGGCAGCAGGACTGGGGGATTTTACGTGGATTTAACATGGATATAACTTTTCAGACTGCCAGGATACGATAAAATGAGTATAACCTTTTATTGATTCCGGCGCAGAAGAGAGGTATGATGAGGAAGAGGAACTGCGGGAAAAGGATAGAAAGCCCGGTAGATCAAAGATTTTAAAGTATACTAAAAGGAGAGGTTATGGAAAAAATATACATGAACAGGGAATTGTCCTGGCTGAAATTTAATGAAAGAGTGCTGGAAGAGGCGGAAAATCCGGAGGTGCCTCTGTGCGAGCGCATGACCTTTGTCTCCATCTATCAGAGCAATCTGGATGAGTTTTTCATGGTCAGGGTCGGATCCCTCCAGGACCAGATGCTGCTCAATAAGAAGATCAGGGACAATAAGACCAATATGACCTCAGAGGAGCAGATCAAAGCAATCCTGAAAGAGGTAAAGAGACTGAATAAGAGGAAAGATGAGGCGTATCAGAATCTGATGGAAAAGGTCGCAGGATACGGCATACAGCTCATCAATTTCCAGAACGCGGACCCGGAGGAAAAGAAATATCTGGAGCAGCATTTTAACCGAAATATCGTGCCTTTAAGCTCCCCGACGATCGTGAGCAAACGTCAGCCGTTCCCGTTCCTGCGCAATAAAGACATCTACGCAGTGGTCGTCCTGGAGACGAGGAGCGGGAAGGAACGTCTGGGGATCATCCCGTGTACAAACAACATGGTCGAGAGGATGATCGAACTGCCGGGAGGCAGAGGCCGGTACATGCTCTCGGAAGACCTGATCCTGCACTATATCGGAAAAGTATTTAAAGGATACAAAGTAAAAGGAAAATCGCTGATCCGGGTCGTGAGGAATGCGGATATCGATGCGGACGCCCTTTATGACGAAGACCTGGATTACAGAGAATTCATGGCGGACCTTATGAAGGAGAGGAAGAGGCTGTCCCCTGTCCGCCTGGATCTGTCCAGGGATATGGAAGGAAATGTGGTAGAAGCGCTCTGCCGATATCTGGATGTATCCCCGGAGAGAGTGTTTAAGAGCAGAGCTCCCCTGGATGTGTCCTTTATCTTCCAGATCCAGGATCTGCTGCGCATGAACCCGGAGCTCTTTTACAATAAGAGAGTCCCGCAGAAATCGCCGGACTTCCGCGACGGGGAGAGCATACTGGAGCAGATCAGACAGGAGGACAAACTGCTGTCCTATCCGTATGAGTCGATCCGTCCTTTCCTGAATATGCTCAACGAGGCGGCTGAGGACAACCGGGTGGTGTCCATCAAGATGACGCTGTACCGCCTGGCGAAGCAGAGCAAGGTGATAGAGGCGCTGTGCGAGGCGGCGGAGAACGGGAAGGAAGTCGTCGTGCTCGTGGAGCTGAGAGCCCGCTTTGACGAGGAAAATAATATCCGCTGGTCCCGGATGCTGGAGAAGGCGGGGTGCCAGATCATCTACGGACTGGAAGGGTTTAAGGTGCATTCCAAGCTCTGCCTGATCACAAGGCGCGGGCGCGACGGCGTGGAGTATATCACACAGATCGGTACAGGCAATTATAATGAAAAGACAGCGCGCCTGTACACAGACCTTTCCCTTATGACCGCGGATGAAAAGATCGGGCTGGAAGCGGCGCGCGTGTTCCAGGCGCTGACCAAGGGAGAGACGGTGGAAGAGTCCGAACATCTCCTTGTGGCGCCGAAATGTCTCCAGTCAAAAGTGATCGATATGATCGACGAAGAGATCCACCGCGTACAGAACGGCGAGGAAGCGTATATCGGGCTGAAGCTCAATTCGCTTACAGATAAGAAGATCATGGATAAGCTGGCAGAGGCATCGCGTGCGGGCGTACATGTGGATATGATCGTGAGAGGCATCTGCTGCCTGATCCCGGGCGTGCCGGGGGAGACAGAGAATATCCGGGTCATCAGCATTGTCGGAAGATTCCTGGAACACTCCAGGATCTATATCTTCGGATGTGGGGAGAGGACGAAGTATTATATCGGGTCCGCGGATTTTATGACCAGGAATACGGTGAAGCGGGTGGAAGTGGCGGCACCGGTCTATTCAGAAAAGCTGAAAAAGCGTATACGCGGGATCTTCGACCTGATGCTCAGCGACAATAAGAAAGCGCGCATAGAAGGAAGCGACGGGAAATATACTTACGTGAAATGCGAGGGAGAGCCTGTCAATTCCCAGGAGCGCCTGTATCAGGAAGCGTATGACAGAGCGGCATCAAGATAAGATACATCAGGGCAAGATACCTCAAGGTAAGATGCATCAAGGTAAGGTGATAGGATGATATTTAAGTTTGGCGAACAACTGACACCGATGAAACTGTCGGACTGGGAATCAGATCCCGGTCCGGCGGTTTTTGTGACGGATTCCAGACATGCGGAAGAGGTGCTGTCCAAGGCGGGGATCGTCTATGAGAATGAGATCCATGTGTCCAAGATCGGATTCTGCCGTCTGGAGAACCAGCAGGACTGTGTGGTGGGGACTCTGTGCATCCCGAAACTCCTGGATGTACTGGGAAGCCGGTACAGGATGTATTTCTTTGTGAACAGGGCAAATGTAGTGATCGTGGATGACGAGGATTTCTCTATCCGCCTGATCCGCAGGATCCAGCAGAAAAGGACCCATCAGGGAGAGACAAAGGAACGGTTCCTCTACAATTATATCGCAGAGTTCATCAGCCGCGACCTGGAGATGCTGGTGGCGTATGAGCGGCGCCTGCTCAGGATGGAAGAGGATGTGAGCCAGGAGCACATCGCAAATTTCCAGAATAAGCTCATGCCGATCCGAAGGGAGCTCTTGAACCTCCGCAGCTACTATGACGAGATCATGGACCTGAGCAAAGAGCTGGAGGAAAATGAAAACGGGTTCTTCCTTAAGAAACACCTGAAATATTTCGGTACGCTCACAGACCGGGCGGACCGGCTTATGAGCCGGACGAACCATCTCCTGGAATATGCCCAGCAGGTCAAAGAGGCATACCAGGCGCAGATCGACGCCAGGCAGAACAGCAACATGCAGTACCTGACCGTGATCTCCACCATCTTCTTTCCGCTGACCCTCATTACCGGCTGGTTCGGGATGAACTTCCAGGATATGCCCGGACTAAAGGACGGATATCCGTGGGTCGTCGCGCTGAGCATCATCGTGCTCGCCGGGTGTATCATCATATTCAAGAAAAAGCACATCCTGTAAATCTGGATTTGCGGGGGAGCCTTCCTTCAAATATACCGTCCGAAAACCGTCGGTTTGATGCAGGACGTTTTCGCGGCGGACGGGGATATGGCTCAGGTTCCGGCTCCGTAATCTGGGAAAGACGTAAAAGGGAGAAA
>DWUV01000021.1 GCA_019120595.1 Candidatus Mediterraneibacter tabaqchaliae
TCTTCCGCCGGACAATTGCTTTTAGCCATGCTTTCTCCCTTTTACGTCTTTCCCAGATTACGGAGCCGGAACCTGAGCCATATCCCCGTCCGCCGCGAAAACGTCCCGCATCAAACCGACGGTTTTCGGACGTTATATTTGAAGGAAGGCTCCCCCACAAATACAGATTTATTTCTGCATTTCAAAGTACACTTTCTCCGCCGTCATGGGCAGCTCCCGTATGATCACTCCCACTGCGTTCTGGATCGCGTTTGATATTGCCGGCGACGGTGTATTGATCACGATCTCTCCGATGGATTTTGCCCCGAACGGACCTGTGGGCTCATAGCTGCTCTCAAACTCCACCCGGATATTCCCCACGTCGAGCCGGCTGGGGATCTTGTACTGCATGAAGGAATTGCTGTAATTCTTTCCTTTTGAGTTGTATACGATATCTTCATAAAGCGCCATCCCGATCCCCTGGGCGATCCCGCCCTCGGTCTGCACGCGGGCCAGATTCGGATTCACGACAGTGCCGCAGTCTACGACCGCCGCGTAATCGATCATCTCTACCACTCCTGTTTCCTTATCGATCTCCACTTCCGCAATGCCTGCCATAAAGGGCGGCGGGGATGTGGGTGAGGAGAAGGCTTCATTCGCGGACAGAGGCTGATTGCTGCTGCACATGACACGGTTTCCGATCTCTTTTCTGGAGATGGACTCCCCGGTCTTTAGATCCGTCACTTTCTGCCCGTCAAACTCAACATCAGCAGGGGAACACCCGAGATATTCCGCCCCACGCTCACAGATCTTCCTGCGGAGCGTCTCGCATGTCTTTACGACTGCCATTCCTGTCACGTAAGTCGTGCTGGACGCATAGGATCCGCAGTCATACGGGGAAGTATCCGTGTCCACCCCGGACACGATGATATCTTCCAGATCACAGTCCAGGCATTCCGCAGCCATCTGCGAGAGGATGGTATCGCAGCCGGTTCCCATGTCTGTAGCTCCGATCATCAGGCTGTAAAAGCCGTCGTCATTTACTTTGATGGCGACAGAGCCTGTATCCACGCCGGAGATGCCCGAGCCCTGCATTGCCATGGCAACGCCGACTCCACGGACTTTGCCGTTGCCCATATCCCGGCACGGATATTTCTCATCCCATCCGATCATTTCTTTCGCCCGCTCCAGACAGCGGTCCAGGGCGCAGCTCTGGGCGGTCTCTCCGTAATACGCCGGCATGACCTGCCCTTCCCGGACCATATTTTTCTCGCGCAGCACCGTGGGATCCATACCCAGCACCTGCGCCAGCTCATTCACCGCGGATTCCACCGCGAAGATCCCCTGCGTCGCTCCATAGCCGCGGTATGCCCCTGCGGACATCACGTTTGTGTACACGACGTCATAGGTGAAACGGAATGCTTCCGCCTTGCCGTAGAGGGGGATGGATTTATGTCCGGAAAGGCCGACAGTCGTAGGCCCGTGCTCTCCGAAAGCACCTGTATTGGAAAGCGTATACAGGTCGATCCCTCTGATATTGCCTTCTTTGTCAGCGCCGAGGCGGACATGCATCTCCATCTCGTGGCGCGGTGAGGATGCGATCAGGGATTCTTCCCTTGTATAAATGATCTTCGCCGGCTTCCCTGTCTTCCAGGTCACGATCGCCGGATAGACTTCTGACACGGAAGTCTGCTTCGCACCGAAACCTCCTCCGATCCTCGGTTTGACCACACGCACTTTATATTTCGGGATGTCAAGGGCATTCGCGAGGATGCGGCGTACATGGAAAGGCACCTGGGTGGAGGACACTACGTTGATCCTTCCGTAAGTATCCAGATAGGTATAGGTTCGGAAGGTCTCCATCATTGCCTGCTGGTTTGCCTTTGTATGATATACCCTGTCGATCACATAGTCGCAGGAATCCAGCACCGCGTCGATATCTCCGCTCTCGCTGACCTCATGGGCGCACAGGTTCCGCTTATTGTCAGCGCCCACCGGGCAGAGGCTTTTCCAGTTCTCCTCCGGGTGGACAAGGATCGGATTGTCTTTCGCGGTGCGGAAATCCAGCACCGGCTCCAGGACCTCATACTTTATTTTGATCAGCTTCATCGCCTTTTTCACGGCTTCTTCCGACGTCCCGGCAATGATCGCCGCCGCGTCGCCCACAAAGCGCACCCTCTGGTCAAGGATCAGCCTGTCGTAAGGGCTGGGCTCCGGGTAGGTCTGTCCTGCCATTGTAAAGCGTTTGTCCGGGCAGTCCTTATAGGTAAGGATACACTCGATCCCGGGAACCGCTTCTGCCCTCGCGGTATTGATCTCTTTGATCAGGGCATGGGCATGAGGGCTCCTGAGCACTTTCACGATCAGGCAGTCTGAAGGTGCAAGATCGTTTGTATAAACCGCCTTCCCGGTCACAAGGGCATGTGCGTCCACTTTGGACACCGGCCTGTTCACGACACGGAGCTTCCCTGCGCCCTTCTCACATCCGCTGTGGAGTCCAGTTCCCTTCCCGGCTTTTTCCTCTGCTGTCTCTCCTGCCATCTTCCCTGTCTTTACCTCTGTCATCTCGCTCCAGCCTCCTCTCCCGGTTGACCGCTTTTTTCTTTCGCTTTTGCCTCCATATATTTTCGGATGGCGCGGAGCTGTCCCATGTATCCGGTACACCGGCACAGATTACCCGCCAGGTACTCCTTGATCTCTTCAATGCCCGGATCTTCCAGCTCCCGGAACATTGCCAGCACATTCATGATGAATCCCGGGGAACAGAACCCGCACTGCTCTGCCCCTTCCCCTGCAAGAAATGCGCCGAACTCCGCAGCTTCCTTCTCAACGCCTTCCAGTGTTGTCACCTCATGTCCCTCGACAGACGCCGCCAGCACGGAGCAGGACAGACGGGATTTCCCGTCGATCCAGACCGTACACAGCCCGCAATTCGTTGTCTCACATCCGCATTTCACGCTCTTGCAGCCAAGTCCGCGCAGGACATCCAGAAGGACTGTATCCGCTCCAACCTCGGCTGTCACCTGTTTCTGATTTAAAATAAACTGTATCTCCATCTATTTTCCCTCCGCCAGGATCGAAGCCATCTCACGACGGATCAGGACCTCTGCCAGATGCCGCCTGTACTCTGCGCTTCCTCTCATATTTGTCCCATAGGTAAACTCTGACGCCGCCCGGCTCGCATATTCCGCGATCATATCCTCAGACGCGTCCGCCGGGATCTCCCACTGCTTCTCCAGAAGAGCTGCCTTCATCGGCCTTGCGCCGACAGAGAAATACCAGGTTTCTTTTCCATGCACCATGCCCGTGACCACAGAACAGGCGATCACAGGGAAATCCGTCTTTGTCTGCCGGATGGACTCATAGCGGAACTTTCTCTTGCTTTTTCTCACGATCACTGAGAGCAGGATATCCTTATCCGGTTTCCTGTTGACAAATTCAGAAAGGCGGATCGTCCCTCCGTCATACAGTTCCACGAATGTATCCAGCGCCAGAAATGCGGTCAGCACATCCGAAAATCCGAATCTTCCGTAGATGCTCCCTCCCACGGTCGCCTGGTTCCGGAACTGGACTCCCACGATATGGCGGACTGATTCCGCGATCCCGTCGCCGTACATCTCTCTGAGCGCTTCACACTCTTCAAGCTGGCGCAGGGTACACATGGCGCCGATCTTGATCACATTGTCCGATTCCTCGATCTGATCCAGCCCTAATCCCGACAGGTCGATCACCGTCTTGACCTTCGCATTCCCCAGGCGCATCCACATCATGCCTCCCATAATGCGGCTGCTGCGCGCCTGATTCAGCTCATACGCCTCCTCCAGCGTCTTTGCTTTTACATAATTACTGATCGTAAGCACAATGGCTCTCCTTTCTCAACTCTGCCGCGCACTTATCCCCGGCAGATCCCGTAATGTCAGTCAAACTTGTGTCTCTCGCAAAACTGCGTAAAAAAAGTGCAAATGAGGTTCCGGTCATTCACACTTTCAGCGGTCTAATCTTACCACAAACCGCGCGTATTGTCAAAGGATGGCCGCACGGTTTTCCATTGATTTTTCTGTGATCTTTTCTGCCCTTTTTCTTCTCTGTCCTCTCCAAAACAGTTGACAGCTTTCCCTGCCGGTGTTATGATTTTTTTAAATATAGAAACGGAGATAGAGGTCGCATTTTTCATAAGTAAGACGGCGGATGTGCCAGGTACATGAGAAGCCGCCTGAAAGGGAAAGATGCCGAAGGGAGGAAGCGCCTGGAGCTTTGTCCCTGGGCATGGCGTGAATAACGGCATGACTGTCATCGCAGGATGGAGAGCTATCTGATATACAGTGTGTATATTTCGAGACGGCGCATCTTGCCGTTTCTTTTATTGTTTACTATATTCCATTATCTAAGAGGAGGAAGAAAGAATGGCAATTTTTAAGGGCGCAGGCGTAGCGATCGTTACTCCTATGAAAGAAAACCTGGAGATCAACTATGACAAACTGGATGAGATGCTCGAAGAGCAGATCGCCGGAGGCACGGACGCCATCATCATCTGCGGCACCACCGGCGAGTCCGCTACCATGACCGAAGCTGAGCACAGCGAAGCGATCCGCTTCACTGTTGAGCGCGTAAACCACAGGATCCCGGTCATCGCGGGCACCGGCTCCAACTGCACAAGGACAGCGGTCGAGCTTTCCAGAGAAGCGGAAAAAGACGGGGCTGACGGACTCCTGCTCGTGACTCCTTACTATAACAAAGCGACTCAGAACGGTCTGATCGCACACTACACACAGATCTGCAGCGAGGTAACGCTTCCTGCGATCCTCTATAACGTACCGAGCCGCACCGGCTGCAATATCCAGCCGAAGACACTGGCACAGCTTGTAAAAAATGTTGACAATATCGTAGGCGTAAAAGAGGCTTCCGGAAATATCGGGGCAGTGGCGCAGATCATGCATCTCTGCGACGGAAACATCGACCTGTACTCCGGAAATGACGATCAGGTCGTACCGCTCCTGTCTCTGGGCGGCATCGGTGTGATCTCTGTACTGTCCAATGTGGCGCCTGCTTATGTGCACGATATGGTCTACAAATATCTTTCCGGAGATGTAGAAGGAAGCTGCAAGATGCAGCTCGATGCTCTCCCGATGTGCGATGCACTCTTCTGCGAGGTCAATCCGATCCCGGTCAAAGCTGCCCTGAACCTGATGGGCAAAGAAGTGGGACCGCTGAGAGCCCCGCTGACAGAGATCGAACCCGCGCACAGAGAGCAGCTTGAGAAGGCGATGAAAGACTTTGGCCTTCTGTAAAAAACTGTAACCCTATAAAAATTGGGATCCTGTGAAAATCTGCGATCCCGTAAAAATCTGCAATAGAAAAGCAGCGTGGTCTCCGCCGGGAGAATACTCCCCCATCGGGCCGCCGCTGCTTTTTTCTTCCCCTTCTTATCCTTCGATCACCGTGACTTTCACGAATGTCCCCTCCTGTCCGCAGGCATAGACCTGCCCGTCATCCTGCAGGATATACGTCCGGAATACATTGGAAGAATACTGCTCCTGCGGATCCGATGCATTCTCCAGATACCCCTGGTACTCTTGTTCATCGTAAAAAGACAGCCTGTCCAGCCATACCATCCGCACATTTCCCCTCACCTGGGTCGGTTCGGTAAATTTCTCTGCCACGCGGCTGTCCACTGTGCACTGCTGGCTGCTGTTGTCGCCCCACATCCAGAGCGAACCGTCACTGCGGATCAGTGCCATAGCGCTCTCCCCTGCATCCGCGTAAACCGCATGGTCCATAACCTGCTCAAATCCATCGTATTCCCGGATCACATTCCCATCGTTGCCGCACAGACGCCCCGCGCACCAGACAGTCCCATCCGTTTTCAGCACGATCATCCCGTAAGGGCTGCATTTTGCATACTGTACATCACTCATCAGTTCCACAGCCACACAGGAAGCGCCTGCTGCCGGGAGATTTCCCGTCCCCATCAGCACCCCGCTGTCCGTCAAATAGACCATGAATTCTTTCCCAAGGGACACATGGCAGACATCCTGCGCCACCTCTACCTCGCGGTAAAATCCCTTTGCCGTGATATCCGCTTCTGTCGTCCCGTTCCCCAGCTCTCCGTGCTCATTGGCGGACGCACCGTATAATGTGCCGTTGCCGTCAATAAAAAACCGGCTCGTATAATTCACTTCATTGTGGGAATAACACTCATCGATCCGTATTTCAGAGGCATTCAGATGAAGCGCCGCCTTGTCCGGTGTGGTCACATAGACCGGCTCCCTGCTGCCCTGTTCCCCGGAGCCGGCCGCCCCGTCCACTGCCTTCCCGGCTGTCTTACCGTCTGCATCTGTACCGTCTGTCCCGCTTCCGGCTGCGTTTCCTCTGTCCGCGCCCCACATGCCGGCGCTCCTTCCCTCCTCCTGATATAAAGCCACTCCGTTTTCCACAGCCGTGACTGCTGCCGTAAAGACTGCAAAGCACAACAGCGGCAGGAATGTCCGAAAGATCTCCCCCGCTTTCTGAGGTTCCATTTCCACATAAGTGTATTTTCTTCCCGCATATTTCTGGCAGAGCGCCCGCACCTGCCCGGCCTCTTCCTCTGTCAGGCTTTTCTTTGACAGATAGATCCGTCCGATCACGAAATAACCCTGTCCTTCCAGGATCCTGCGGATCTGATCCCATGACTGCCGGATCTCCTGCCCGGAGCGGAGCAGGACCCCGCCCTTCCCTATCTTCAGTTCCGTGGGGATGCCCGCCTTCATCCGGCGGTCCCGGGCCCTCACCGTACGCCTGGCCGCCATATTCTTCAGGCCGGTCAGGACCGGGATGCACAGGACAATGGCCAGGATGCCGATCCCTGCTATCCCGGAGAGGCTGCCGCTGCCTGACAGCGCACAGCGGATCAGGTAAGCCGTGCATGCCCCGATGACCCACAGTCTGGTCTCTGTATAGTAAAAGGACGTACTGTTTTTCGCATAATCCACATAGTCTCTATGGATTTCTCCCCGCCTGCGCACTGCGTCTTCCGAAGCTTCCTGCCCGGAGAGTACCAGGCTGATCCCCTCTTCCTCCTCCACGAAATCCTGCCTGTACACATCCGCACAGTACCGGCGCAGATGATTGCGCACTGAGCGCACACTGTCTCTTTTCAGATACATCTTTGGGATAAGCAGCTCTCCGCCTTCTCCCCGGACCCGAAAACTCCCTCCGTCCTCCTCCACGGACACAATGTCATTATAGTACCAGGTGCTCCGATGTCCCTTTTTATCTTCCGTCACCAGGCAGTCCGCTGTAAAAAATCCTGCGAACCATCCTGTTTCATACTTTCTGATCTTCGCCGCATATAGTTTCCCTGTCATGCTGCTGTGCCACTTAACCGCTCCCGCCAGCGGCAGTATCGTAAAGATTGCAGTGCTGAGCACCCCTTTGAGCAGCGCGGTCAAAAACGCATATTCCCTGCTTCCTCCGAGAGCTGCATACTGATCCCCCGCCAGCCCCGCCGCAAAAAGTATGGCGTCAAGCACACTGGCTGCGAAAAGAAACAGTACCACAAGCAAAATTGCCAGACTTCGGTTTTTCCCTTTTCTCCCCTCAAATCTCTGCCGGAAATTTTCCGGGACCGGATCACAGATAAAATCCGGCCGTCTTGTCATCTCTTCCATCGCTGACCTCCTGTATCCGCTCTGACTGACACACTGTAAATCCCATTTTCTGATCACACTGTTCTATTCTAATATGCTTCTTCCCCGGGCACGAAGAAATGGTAATCCTCATTCCCTGCCGTATCCCGTTCCATTGCCATTGCCGGGGCATCCAGCCCCACCGCGGGATCCGTGTCAAAGCCCGCCCAGGCGAGCAGATACGCCCCCTCGCCCTTCATGATCCGGAACGTAGTCTCCATCTCCGATGCGGAAGTCTCCCCGCCGGGATCGCTGCCGTAAGTAACCTTCTCTTTGACTCTGACCGCGCAGTCATAGCGGTCTCCTGCCAGGAGTTCCATATGGAGGATCTGACAGTCCACGTCCACGCCGTTCACCGCCAGAAGCTTATACCGCTCCTCCAGCCCGCACCGCGCGATCCAGAATATGTCCTCCTCATCCGTCACGACCCTGATGCCGCCATAAGCATCCGACTCATACCGGCTGAGCGCAGGGTCTTCTCTGAGCGTCTGTTTCATCCTGTCGCGGAGTTCTTTTCCGTTTTCCTCTTTTGACGGCGTTTCCGCGCTCTCCATATCCGCCCCGTCCGGCATAGCTGTCCGTGTAAAATATATTGGCGCTGATTTTTCCATTGTCACCTTGCAAAGGGCTATCGTGCCGGATTCCACTACATCTGAAACATCTCCCACCGCACAGTCGTCCAAAAGCACAAGGGTCCACTGAGGAAGCCCGTTCTCGCAGAGAGCGATGGCAAGTGTCCCGAACTGCACGCAGTCATCCGCTTCATAGACCTGCTCTCCATCTGACGGCGATACCACGGTAATCCCCTCCGGGCCGGTGGTCAGCTCCCATCCCGCGGTGTTCTTCCCTTCCGCGCTCCATCCGCCCTGCACAACATTGTAGACATAATAGGTAGTGATACCGTTCCCCCTGTCTCCGTAGGTCATGACATACTGATGGACCTGTCCGTCATCCGGGGACTGGTAAGTCACCGCGCAGGCGTCATCCGCCAGCCACTGCAGTTTCATATCCGCCTCGGCTGTATAGGGAAACGCATC
>DWUV01000187.1 GCA_019120595.1 Candidatus Mediterraneibacter tabaqchaliae
GGTGTCTGAGGCGAAGCCGAGTTCCTCTCTTCTGATCCCTGGTTTTAGCGTGTTCCCTGATTTCGTAGTTTTTCCTGCCTCATGGAGCGGAGCCGATGCCAGCCATATCCCCGCGCTGAATACGTCTTCGATACATCCGCCTCACTGTTTTCGTCCGATTTACTCGATCACAGTCTCCCCCACAAATCCAGATTTAACAGATGATCGATCAGCCGGTATCCTTCTTCCAGCATCTTTCCGCTCTCCCGGCCTGTTTTCTCACTGTACACACTGCATCCTTCCTGCGCCTTTGTGCTGTCATACAGCAGGTACGGCACCGGGTCAGATGTATGGGTGCGCACCCTCACCGGAGTCGGGTGATCCGGAAGGATCAGCATCCGGAAATCAACTCCGGATCCGCGGAGCGCGTCCGCTACAGGGCCGATCACCTGATCGTCAATATATTCTATGGCTTTGATCTTGTCTTCCGCGCTTCCCTGATGCCCCATCTCATCCGGGGCTTCGATATGTACATAGACAAAATCATAGCCGTCCTCGGTCAGGGCTTTCACCGCTGCCCGGGCTTTTCCCGCATAATTCGTATGGAGCCCGCCGTTTGCTCCTTCCACAATGATATTGTGCATCCCGGAGCCTGCCGCGATCCCTTTCAGCAGATCTACCGCTGAGATCATTGCACCTTTCACCCCGGTTTTCTCCTCAAAGGAAGGCAGTGCAGGGCGCGTGCCCGCTCCCCAGAACCAGGCGGAGTTGGCGGGATTTTTCCCTTCCGCGCGCCGCTTTACATTGACGGAATGGTCTTTCAGGATCTCATAGCTCCTGACCATCATCTCCCGGAGCACAGGATCTTCGGGCAGATATTCCCCGATCCGTTTCGTCAGGATATCATGGGGCGGCGTCAGGTCTGTTACCTTCCCATCTTTCTGGATCAAAAGGTGCCGGTAACTGGTCCCCACATAAAAAGTATAGCCCTCTCTTCCGAGCCCTTCCCTGAGCGCTTCCACAAGGGCAGCCGCCTCTTCCGTCGGGATCTCTCCGGAGCTGTGGTCCAGGATCACCCTGTCCTCATACCGGTCTTCCTCTTCGGAAAGAGTGACCAGATTGCACCGGAAGGACACATCCTTCTCCCCCATTTCCGCCCCGATGCTCAGAGCTTCCAGAGGAGAACGGCCGGAGTAATATTTCCTCGGGTCATAGCCGATCACCGACAGGTTTGCCGTATCGCTCCCGGGAGCCATGCCTTCCGGGACAGTGCGGACCATCCCGATCTCCGAATCCGCTGCCAGGCGGTCCATGTTCACTGTCCGCGCCGCTTCCAGCGGGGTGCGTCCATCCAGTTCTTCCAGCGGTTCGTCCGCCATTCCGTCGCATAAGATCACAATATATTTCATGTTCAGTCCAGCCTCTTTCCTTACTCTTCAATGCGGATCATATGCAGGATCCCTTCTGCCTGAGCTGCCTTTCCGGCGTACTCGCCCTCTGTCATCACTCCGGTCACAAAGCCGAACTCGCCTTCCACGCCGTCCACTGTCAGGATCTTAACCTCGCCGAACAGTTTCTCAACTTCGTCTCTGCGTGCCTCTGCGTCTCCGGACATGCGCACAAAGAACTTCCTGCTTGTATCCTCAACAGGCTGAAGCTCCAACTTCTCGCTCTTCCACATGGTCATGATATTTCTGTGCAGATGCTTCGCCGCATCCACTACATCCGCCACGACCGCGCTGGCTGTGGGCAGCTTGCCCGCCCCGCTTCCGTAGAACATCGCGTCGCCCAGCACATTGCCGTTGACGAAAACCGCGTTGAACACATCGTCCACACTGTAAAGCGGGTGTCCCTTTTTCAGGAGAGCCGGCGCTACAATGGCTGCGAGGCAGCTTCCGCAGCGCTTGCTGGACGCCAGAAGCTTGATCGTCATGCCCATCTTCTTTGCGTAAAGCATATCTGCTTTTGTGATCTTTGTGATGCCCTCTGTGTAGATATCCTCAAAGTCCACCTGCTGTCCCGAGATCAGGGATGAGAGGATGGCGATCTTGCGGCATGCGTCGCAGCCTTCTACATCCGCCTCCGGGTTGCGCTCTGCGTACCCGTTGTCCTGCGCTTCCTTCAGGACCTCGTCATAGTCAGCGCCCTCATAGAACATCTTGCTGAGCATATAGTTGGTCGTCCCGTTCAGGATCCCTGTGATCTCCTCGATCCGGTCAGCCGTCAGGCTGGAATTGAGAGCGCGGATGATCGGGATGCCGCCTCCGACACTGGCCTCAAAAAGGAAGTTCAGTTCTCTTTCCCTCGCAATAGAGAGCAGCTCAGCCCCGTGCTTCGCGACAAGGGCCTTGTTGGATGTGGCAACGCTTTTTCCTGCTTCCAGGCAGCGTTTTACAAAAGTATAGGCAGGCTCGATCCCTCCCATAACTTCCACTACGATCTTGATCTCCGGATCATTGATGATCACATCGATGTCATGGACGATCTTCTCCTGGATCGGGTCTCCCGGGAAATCTCTGATATCGAGCACATATTTGATATTGATCTCATCCCCTGCCCTCTGGTTGATGATATCGCCGTTGGTGTTGATGACCTCCACAACACCTGACCCTACTGTACCATATCCCATTACTGCTATATTTACCATTGCTCTCTTTTCCTTTCTGTACTTTCTTTATAGTAGCCGAAACAGGCTCCCGGGTCACTGCTCGGGCGCCTGCTGTGTATTTGCGCTCAGGTATGCGTTGATGAACGGATCGATATTCCCGTCCATGACTCCGCCTACATTGCTGACTTCCGCATTTGTCCTGTGGTCTTTCACCAGCGTGTACGGCTGCATCACATAGGAACGGATCTGGTTTCCGAAGTTGATATCCCTCACCTCGCCGCGGATGTCGGACATTTTCTCCGCCTGCTCCTGCTGCTTCATAAGATACAGCTTGGATCTGAGCATCTGCATTGCCTTATCCTTGTTCATATGCTGGGAACGCTCATTCTGGCACTGCACCACGATCCCCGTCGGGAGATGAGTGATGCGGACTGCGGATGAAGTCTTGTTGATATGCTGGCCGCCGGCGCCGCTGGAGCGGTATGTGTCGATCTTCAGATCGTCGTCATTGATCTCGATGTCGATATCCTCCTCGATATCCGGGATCACGTCACAGGACGCGAACGATGTCTGGCGCTTGCCCGCCGCATTGAACGGGGAGATACGCACAAGCCGGTGTACTCCTTTCTCCGAGCGGAGATACCCGTAGGCATTCTCCCCTTTTACCTCAAAGGTCACACCCTTGATCCCTGCCACATCCCCTTCCAGGTAGTCCAGGACTTCCACGTCGTATCCTTTTTTCTCAGCCCAGCGGGTGTACATGCGGTACAGCATGCCTGCCCAGTCGCAGGACTCCGTGCCGCCCGCCCCTGCGTGGAGCGTCACGATCGCATTGTCGCGGTCATAGGGTCCCGTGAGGAGTGTACTGATCCGAAGCTCTTCAAATTTTTCTTCAAATCCGCTGAGTTCCTCTTCGATCTCCTGCACGGTTTCCTCATCCGGCTCCTCCTCGCTCATCTCGATGAGCAGGAGCATATCCTCATAGTCTGAATACAGTTTTTCAATCTCTTTTACCGAGTCCTGAAGGCCTTTCAGTTCCTTCATGACCTGCTGGGATACTTCCGGATCATCCCAGAATCCCGGCTCCTCCAGACGCTTCTGGAGCTCTTCTACTCTTAGTTTCTTTGACGCCAGGTCAAAGTGAATCCCTCAGATCTTTCAGCGGTTCTTCATAGGCTGTCAGTCTTGACTTTAATTCATCCAGTAAAACCACCTTATTCACCTCTTTCATTTTTTATATCGATATCCCCTGCGCCTTGTACGGGCAGGTTCGGACTGCGGCTTATGCCTTGGCCGCGCCAAGCGGCTTCCGGCCGCAGCACTGTTTGTATTTCTTTCCGCTTCCGCACGGGCACGGATCGTTCGGATAGATCTTCCTTTCCTCACGTTTCTTCGGAGCGCGCACAGAAGTGTCGTCCTTGTTCGTGCCGGTCACTTTGGCGACTTCCTCCCTCTCTACCTTCTGCTCAACACGGATATTGAACAGGGTGCGGATCGTCGTTTCAGCGATCATGTTCGTCATCTCGCCGAACATATTATATCCTGTCATCTTGTATTCCACAAGCGGATCCCTCTGCCCATATGCCTGGAGGCCGATGCCCTGGCGGAGCTGATCCATGTCGTCGATATGGTCCATCCACCTCGCATCAATGACTTTCAGAAGGATCACGCGCTCGATCTCTCGGATCTGCTCTGCCTCCGGGAATTCCTCTTCCTTCGCCTCATACGCCTTCACAGCGCGCTCTTTTAAGAGATGTTTCAGCTCTTTCTGGCGCATTCCCTGGCACTCTTTTGCAGACGGGAGCTCCATCATGGGGATCACATTGTGGAGATTCACATCCAACCCTTTGATATCCCACTCCTCCGGATCTGCCTCCGGTGAAGCGAAACGGTCCGTGACATTTTCCACATACTCTGTGATCATATTATAGATCGTATCGCGCATGCTCTCGCCGTCAAGCACACGGCGTCTCTCGCCGTAGATGATCTCTCTCTGCTCATTCATGACCTGGTCATACTCAAGCAGGTTCTTACGGATACCGAAGTTGTTGATCTCCAGCTTCTTCTGCGCTGTCTCAATGGCATTGGAAAGCATCTTGTGCTCGATCTGTTCGCCGTCTTTTACACCCAGGGCATTGAAAACTCCCATGAGGCGCTCAGAGCCGAACAGCCGGAGCAGGTCATCTTCCAGCGAGATGTAGAACCTGGACTCTCCGGGGTCTCCCTGACGTCCGGAACGTCCTCTTAACTGGTTGTCGATACGTCTCGACTCATGGCGCTCTGTACCGATGATCTTCAGACCGCCTGCTGCCCTTGCATCATCGTCCAGCTTGATATCCGTACCACGTCCTGCCATGTTGGTGGCAATGGTGACCGCGCCGTGGAGTCCGGCGTCAGCGACGATCGCAGCCTCCTGCTCATGGTATTTGGCATTCAGTACGTTGTGCTTGATGCCTTCCTTTTTGAGCATGCTGCTGAGGAGTTCTGACACTTCGATCGTGATCGTGCCGACCAGGACAGGCTGTCCTGTGGCATGCGCCTTCTTCACTTCCTCGATGACCGCTTTGTATTTTTCTTTTTTCGTCTTGTAAACCGCGTCTTCCAGGTCCACTCTCTGTACCGGGACATTGGTCGGGATCTCGACTACGTCCATCCCGTAAATATCGCGGAACTCTTTTTCCTCTGTAAGGGCAGTACCTGTCATACCGCTCTTCTTCTCAAATTTATTGAACAGGTTCTGGAATGTGATCGTTGCCAGGGTCTTGCTCTCCCTGCGCACCTGCACATGCTCCTTCGCCTCGATCGCCTGATGGAGGCCGTCGGAATAACGGCGTCCCGGCATGATACGCCCTGTAAATTCATCGACGATCATGACCTCTCCCTCAGGAGTGACCACATAGTCCTGATCCTTGAACATCAGGTTGTGTGCCCTCAGGGCAAGGATGATATTGTGCTGGATCTCCAGATTCTCCGGATCTGCGAGGTTTTCGATATGGAAGAACTGCTCGACCTTTTTCACGCCGTCTTCCGTCAGGTTGATCGCTTTTTCCTTCTCATTTACAATGAAATCCCCTGTCTCCTCAATATCCTCGCCCATGATGGCGTTCATCTTGGAGAATTCGCCGCTCGCCTCGCCTCTTTCAAGCTGGCGGGCAAGGATATCGCAGGCTTCATAGAGCTTCGTAGATTTCCCGCTCTGCCCGGAAATGATCAGAGGCGTCCTCGCCTCGTCGATCAATACAGAGTCCACCTCATCGATGATGGCGAAATGAAGCCCTCTCTGTACGAGCTGCTCTTTATAGATGACCATATTGTCACGCAGATAATCAAATCCCAGCTCATTGTTGGTCACGTAAGTAATGTCGCAGGCATAAGCCTCCCGGCGCTCTTTATTGTCCATGCCGTTTAAGACCACGCCCACGGTCAGCCCGAGGAATTCATGCACCTTCCCCATCCACTCAGCATCACGCTTCGCCAGATAATCATTGACAGTGACGATATTTACGCCCTTTCCTTCCAGTGCGTTCAGATAAGCCGGGAGCGTAGACACGAGGGTCTTTCCTTCTCCGGTCTTCATCTCCGCGATACGTCCCTGGTGAAGGATGATACCGCCGATGATCTGCACCCTGTAATGGCGCATGCCCAGGCTCCGGAATGCAGCCTCGCGCACGACTGCGTACGCCTCCGGGAGGATATCATCCAGTGTCTCCCCCTCTGCCAGACGCTGCTTGAACTCTCTTGTCTTTCCTCTGAGTTCTTCATCTGACAGCGCTTTCATCTCCGGCTCCATCGCCTCGATCCTGTCAACGATCGGATAGATCCTCTTCAGTTCGTTCTGGCTGTGGGTCCCAAAAATCTTCTCTATAATGCCCATATTCCGCAATTAACTCCTTGTATAAATCTAGCGCCGGAGCGAAATGCCGGCGCCGCTCTGTTCTCCATTCTAACACTAACCGATGGGTAATTCAACCAATTCATAAATCGTTAACAAAATCGTTAACTAAATCACCAAAATCGTTCAGCCGTCAGGCTGTGCGGTTTTCCGAACAGTGCGGCTGAACTGTCCCGGGTCAGCGGGAACTATATCTTCTCACCATGTCATATGGGATATCCCCTCCGAACAGGTCCAGGGCGCTTCCGATCGTAAAGTCCAGCCTGCCGCCGCTCAGCTCCCGGAACCGTTCCAGGTCTTCCTCCCTGCCGATCCCTCCAGCATAGGTCACAGGTACTCCGTCCCATTCCCCCAGCATATGTACGAGTTCTTCCTCCATCCCGGCGCGCCTGCCTTCCACATCCACCCCGTGGATCAGAAACTCATCACAGTACCCCGACAGCTCTGTAAGAGTCCGGAAGTCAAGGCATTCTTCCGTAAATTTCTGCCAGCGGTCTGTCACGATATAATACGCCCCATCTCTTTTCCTGCAGCTTAAGTCAAGGACAATGTGCTCCCTGCCGGCCTCGGAGACGAGCTTTTCCATATTCTCCCGGCAGAAGCTCCCGTCCCGGAAGACATAAGACGTGACGATCACATGGCTCGCGCCTGCCTCAAGGTATTCCCCCGCATTTTCAGCCGTGATCCCTCCGCCGATCTGCATTCCCCCGGGATAGGCGGCAAGCGCTGACAGAGCCTGCTGCCTGGTTGCCTCGTAATACCCGGACCCCGCATGGTTCAGCATGATGATATGCCCGCCTTTCAGCCCGTCCTCCCGGTACATCCGGGCATAATGATCCGCTCCCAGCTCCGACGAAAAATTCGTCCTGGCGCTGTCCCCTTCATCCCGAAGGCTTCCCCCGACGATCTGTTTTACTTTTCCGTTATGTATGTCAATACATGGCCTGAACCTCATGGTCTGCGATCTCCTTTTCCTTTTTCTATCCTGCAATGCCTGTCCGGCGCCGCATCCCCTGACATGCCCACTGCCGCTGGATCGCGGGGACCCCCGCGCCGCGGCAGCTGCCTGTCCTCTCCCGGGACGTCCGCCGTTCCGTGAGGATTTCCTGTTCTTTCTTTTCTTTTCCGATTACCGCATATCCTGCATATCTTCCTGCGCCCCATTGTCATCCGTCAGCTCATCCGCCGCCTTGTCAACGCCGTCCGTAACGTCATCCGTCACATCATCCACGCCGTCAGTCACATCATGTACAGCGTCATCCAGGATACCGTCTCCCTCCGTAGCGTCATTCATTGTCCGGTCATCTGTATCCGCATTGTCCCTGCTGTCATCATCCCTGCCGCTGTCTGTCTTATCCTGATCTGCGGCAGGATCATCCGCTGCGGACTGGTCCGCCCCATTGTCAGCATCGTCCCTGCTGCTGCACGCAGCACTCCCGAGCAGCACAAAAGCGCAGGTCATGAGCACAAGAAGTTTTTTCATTTTCTTCATAAGATTGTCTCCCTTTCCATAAATATTGTTGTAACTCTACTATCTGCACTTTTTCAATATTTATGCACAGGGAGTTTTTTATTTTGCTTTTTTCCGCAGTTTTTCCATGGCGCGCGCCTCGATCTGGCGCACGCGCTCCCGGGTCACTCCCAGCATCTCGCCGATTTCTTCCAGGGTGTGTGTCCTGCTGTCTTCCAAACCGTACCTCAGCCGGATCACCTGGCTCTCCCTGTCGCTGAGCGCCTCGAGCAGCTCCTTTACTTCTTCCTTGCGCACAAGGATATCCATCGCTTCCTCGGGCGTTGCCTCTGACCGGTCTTCCACCAGGTCTCCCAGACTGTCCTCCCCGTCCTCGCCGACAGGGGTTTCCAGGGATACCGGATTCTGCAGATAGGTCAGGATATTTTTTACATCTTCCTCCGTGCGGTCTCCCATCTTTTCCGCGATCTCTTTCGGAGTAGCGTCCCTTCCAAGCTCCTGCTGCAGCTCTTTGGATGCCTTCTGGACCTTTTTCATGTTTTCCGCCACGTGGACCGGCACCCGGATCTCCCTGGACTGCTGGTCGATCGCGCGCTGCATCGCCTCTTTGATCCACCATGCCGCGTAAGTGGAGAAGCGGTTCTCCTTTGTATGGTCATACTTCTCCGCTGCGCGCATCAGCCCCATATTTCCTTCCTGGATCAGGTCCATGAGCTGGACCCCCCGCCCGGTATAGTGCTTTGCCAGGGAGACGACGAGACGGAGATTCCCCTCCTCGAGCCTCCGGCGCGCCGACACATCGCCGGCAGCGCTTCTTTTTCCAAGCTCTTTTTCTTCCTCTTCCGAGAGGAGCGGGATCTGTCCGATCTCCCGCAGATAGATCTTAAGCGGTTCTGATATAGTCTCTTCTGTTGATAACTGCTGTTCTTTTTCCATTTCTGCCTCGCTTTTCTATATCTTCTCTGTGATCTCACCGTTTCTGTATGCCGCCAGGAGACGCTCCAGGTCCCGGATCTGTTCCTTCATCTCCCTTCCCGCATCGGTATCGCCCACCAGACAGCGGTCTCTCACTCTGGTAACTACCATGGTCTCGGAGTGGATATCGATCTCTTTTTTGATCGCGGCTTCCGTAGATTCAAAAGGCTCCAGCGCTACCAGGCGGATCCCGTAGGAATTGTAGATGAGCGTATATCCTGCGATCCCTGTCTGTTTCTGATATGCCTTTGAAAATCCCCCGTCAATGACCAGCACTTTGCCGCCGCATTTGATCGGGCTCTCCCCGTCCTTTCGCCTGACCGGCACATGCCCGTTCACGATATGCGAGTTCCCCGGATCCAGGCCGAACTCTCTCATGATACGGTCAATGACCTCTTCATTCTCGATCAGGTCGTAATACGGGTTTTTCTTTTCAAAATGAGTTTCCGGCTCCGCGAGGAAATACCTCTCAAAAGTCGCCATCCTGTTCTTTCCGAACAGCGGGGAATCCGGGTGGAGCCAGATATACCACATGATGTCTTTCCCGTCCCTGCGCTCTTTCTCATCCAGGGCGAAAAACCCTTTTCTCACATAGGCGTCCAGAACGTCATACAGTTCTTTTCCCCTGTACTTCTTCCCGTACACTTCGACTTCTTTCAGCTCGCCGTCCTCTGTCAGGGGCACGCACCCGTGGTACAGAAGGTTGTCATTATATACCTTATATAACCCGCCTTTTGCCAGAAGGAACCTCATATGCTGCTGGAGCTTCCCGCAGTTCTCGAACGCCCGCTCCAGCCGGTCCATGATCTCCTCCTCTTCCGCGCTGAGCGCGTAGGGATCCGCCGGATCGACCGTGGGGAAATTGGTGTCGAGCAGCTGGTATTCTTTCCCGCCCAGGGTAATGGTCCCTCTCTCATAGTCGATCCTGTGCAGGAGCGCCCGTTCTTCGAGATGGAAGGATTTCTGCCGGCGGATGATCTGCCCTTCCAGCTTAAACTGGATCATGGAGATCGCCTTATGGATCCGCAGGTTCATCTGCATCTCTTCAGAATCCGGCCTGTCAGGCGCCTTCAGCCGAAAGCAGGTGCACGGGTCGTCCTTGTATACGCGCATGGCAAACGCCGCCAGCGGGAGCAGATTGATCCCGTAACCGTCTTCCAGGATGTCCAGGTTTCCGTACCGCGCGCAGATGCGCACCACATTGGCGATGCAGCCCCTCTGCCCGGCAGCCGCGCCCATCCATGCCACGTCATGGTTCCCCCACTGGATATCCACAGAATGGTAATCCAGCAGTTTATCCATAATGATATGCGGTCCCGGCCCGCGGTCATAGATATCGCCCACGATATGCAGGTGGTCTACCACAAGCCGCTGGATCAGCTCCGAGATCGCGCAGATAAATTCTTCCGCCCTGCCGATCCTGATGATCGTGGAAATGATCTCATTATAATAGGATTCTTTGTCGCTGACCTCCGCCTTCTCCGTGATCAATTCCTCGATCACATAGGCAAAATCCCTAGGCAGCGCTTTCCTGACCTTTGACCTTGTGTATTTGCTCGCCGCCCGCTTGCTCACCTCGATGAGCAGATACAGATGGACCCTGTACCAGTCCTCCATATTCGGCTCTTCCTGCCGGATCAGGTCCATCTTTGCCTTCGGATAATAGATCAGCGTGGCAAGGGACCGCTTGTCCCTGTCGCTCATGCGGTTTCCGAACACATCCTCGATCTTCCGCCGCACGGATCCCGAGCCATTCTTCAGTACATGGGAAAACGCCTCATACTCCCCGTGGACGTCCGTGAGAAAATTCTCGGTCCCTTTCGGAAGGTTCAGGATGGACTGCAGGTTGATGATCTCCGTGGAAGCGGCCGCGATGGTCGGATACAGGTCTGACAGCCGTTCCAGGTATCTGGTCTCTAAATCTTTCATACTCTTCCTCCGATGTGCAGATCAGTCCTTCTCTGTTTCATTCCTGCTTTTACAGGCCGATCACATCTCCCATATCATACATCCCGGCTTCTTTGCCCGCCAGGAATTTACCTGCCTCAACAGCTCCTTTTGCAAACACGCCTCTGGAATAAGCCGTGTGCTTAAACTCGATCACCTCGTCCGTTCCGGCAAAGATCACCTCGTGTTCGCCCACGATCGTCCCTCCGCGCACCGCGCTGATGCCGATCTCCTTCTTCTCTCTTTTCTGGCGCACCTGGCTCCTGTCATACACATAATGATACTCATTTCCAAGCGCTTCATTCACAGAATCCGCCAGCGCCAGAGCCGTGCCGCTGGGCGCGTCCAGCTTCTGGTTGTGGTGGCGCTCCACCAGCTCGATGTCATACCCTGACGGCGCCAGCACCTTCGCCGCGTCTTTTAACAGTTTCAGGAGCAGGTTGATCCCAAGGGACATGTTGGCGGATTTCAGGACCGCGATCTTCTCTGACGCCTCAGCCACTTTCTCAAGCTGCTCCTCCGACAGCCCCGTCGTGCAGAGTACCAGCGGAAGCCCCTTTTCCGTACAGTAGTCCAAAAGCCCGTCCACTGCCTTTGCCGTGGAAAAATCGATCACGACATCCACGTCCACATCACATTTCTCAATGGAGTCAAATACCGGGTAATCATTCGGCACCTCTGTATATGTATCCACTCCGGCAGCAATCACCGCATTGTCGTCCCCTTTGACGATCTCCGTGATCATCCTTCCCATCTTACCGTTACATCCATGCATCATCATCTTTATCATAGCATCCATCCTCCTGGTCTCTTGATCGTCATCCGGGCATCTGTCCGGCGCCCCGCGCGCCGTCCGCTGCCGCGGACCATATAAAAAGGATATCACATTTGAGACTCCATCTCAACATATGATATCCTTTTAACAAACACACTGATAACCGTTCCTGCCATTCACTCGTCCATGCATTCCAGCTTGCTCACGGACACCTCATAGGCTGTCCGTGTCTCTGTCTCCGTCTCAGACAGCTTCTTCACATATTCCCGGCTCTGGATCCGCCCCAGGATGCGTACATGCTCGCCCACGTCGAACCCGGAAGCATATCTGGCATTCCGTCCCCAGCAGATGCACGGGATATAGTCGGACTTCCCATACGGCCGGTTCACCGCCAGCAGAAGATCCGCGATCTCGCGCCCCAGAGGGGTCTTTCGGTACACCGGGCGCTTGCACATATACCCTTCCAGGAGGATGTGGTTTGTCCTCGCCCCGTCCGGCTCTTCGTCGATGAACTCGATCTCCCGGGCAAACACGGACAGCACCAGCCTGTTCTTCTGTTCCTCGTGCCGGTTGTACGACCGGAACTGGCCGGACACCATGATGCATTTTCCCCGGTAATCCTGTGTCACATCGATCAGCCGCTCCGACACCATCACGGGGATCCTGTCATTTGAACTGCTCAGTCTCCTTACCAGGATATCTACCATGTAGAATCCCTCTCCGAACACTTCGTGGCTGTATGTAAATTCCGACACCACCATCCCAATGACTGTTACCTGATTGTTCTCAATGATCTTATCTGACATAATCTGTAGCTCTCCCTTCCTCTTTTCGGTATTTTTGAGTCACTACTAAATGTATGAGATAAGATCATTGTTTAGAACAGTTCCCGTCCGGAATCGTCCGACATTTTTCTCGACATATTTTTTACAATTTATTCTTCTCTGCTACAGTTTATTCTTCTATGCTACAGTCTGCTCCTCTTTCTGGCAACAGTAAGAGCGAGGATGGAAAGGCTTCCCACAAACAGACTCGCTACACATGCCATTCCTTCATAATCTCCGGTTTTGGGATTTACCGTATTATCCGCTGCACCCATATTATTTACCCCTGTGCCATCAGTACTCCCTGAATTTTCCACAGCATCCCTGTATACTAAAGCAAATGGAGAAAAACTGTCTGTCTTAAAAGTAATTATGCCTTCGTTTTCTTCACAGTCCAGCATCTCTGCAGTTCCGTTCTGATAATGAAGCATTTTGTAGTTTCGTGAATCCTGCTGAAGATTTCCCGGTACTTTAAGCATTACCTGAACATCTTCCGAAAGACTTGGTATGATTATATTTTCAAGTCCTTTCACTGGCTGTCCGTCTTTTAAAACACTGGCAGCGACCTGTATTTTATAATACTTTCCTGCCTTCCATTCTGTCAGATACGGTGCAAAGGCATTCTTCACCGCCTGATCAAGTTCTTTTTCATCCGCTTCCGATAATTCTATCTTTGAGCTTACTGTATAAGAATCCAGTGCAGCAAGCTCCGCTGAATAGTTAGCCTTTACATAATCCAAAGCACTCTCTGCAATCTGTGCCCCGGTCGCTTCTGACACACTGACCTCCTCAGAAGATGTCCCTGCAAATTCTGCTGTCGCTTTTCCTTGTTCTGTTTCACCCAGATCAAGCTCGCTCAGATCAACAGCCCAGGCGATCGTCGTTTGGATATAGGGCTCATCCCCCACATAATCAACTGTATTAAAATATCTCCCGATCTCACTACCTTTTGTAGTCACGCCGATCACATCAATAAAAACGTCTTCCCAATTTTCAGCCGGCACATCCCATTCGACATTTTCATCGTAATCATAACTCTTTAAGGCATTTATAAATGCGTCTTTATCAATACGCACTTCTCCGGCTGCTGCATCCAGAGTATATCCTTCATACATATCAATCCCTATAAGTTTACCATAAAAAATATGTATCCTGCTCACATCGCCTATTTCAAAGAAATTTGTACCATTCTTAAACTTAAACACAATATCTTCCGAGCCGTCAAATTTCACTGTACTTCTTGGAATTTTCCACTGTTCACTGTCAGTGGGTACCACAACGTCAATCGTATCTGTACTGATCGTGTTATAGCCTGAATCCATAAATTCTACTGTCAACGGATATGTTCCGGCCTTTGAGAAAAAAAGCTCCTGGTCACTTGATTGAAAAGCATCCCACAGTGAGAAACTCAGCTGGTTTTCTGTTATTTCTTCTCTAAAAGGAAAGGATCCTTCGAATCCTACCCTTACCGTAAGTTCTTCTGCCGTATAATCTCCCAAATTTACATCTGCATTGATTTTTCCTCCATCCCAGGTCACCGAATCTACTGTAACTGACGGAAGTTCCTCTTGCGCCTGTACAGGTTTCAGCGGGGCAAATGCGAGCGCCGCACTGAGCGCTACTATGCCTGCTAATTTTAAAGTTCCTTTTTTGTCTCTCATATTATCCTTTCCTTTCTTTGTAGAAGTCTGGCGGTTTATCCCGGTCATCTCCCTGCTGTGTCCCATTTTCTCCCCGCCTCGTTATTTATCCCGCACATTATAACTCTTTTTCGATATATTTTCAATATTTAATACGTATTTTATATACTAATATTTACGTTTTATTCACGATAAAATAGAGTGCAAACAGCAAAGGGGCGGCATTATGAACGAAAACGATATCCTTGATAAAATAAAAAAATATATGGAACTGAGGAACTGGTCTTTATACCGACTCGCAAAAGAATCCGAGATTCCTTATACATCACTGCATAGTATGTTTGAAAAAAACACACAGCCGACTCTCTCAACACTGCGAAAATTGTGTGATGGGCTCGGCATCAATCTCTGTGATTTTTTTTCGGATGATGCCAAACCCGATTCATTAAACTGCACGGAAGATGAATCGGATCTTCTCGCCTCTTACCGCAGACTGTCATCGAGTGATAAAAAACTTATTTTATCCATAACAAAACGCTTCTCAAAATAGTCTCAATACACCTGGATATGAGCTCCTTTTCTTTCCGCTATAGCTGAAATGAAAAGGAGCTTATTATTATAAGGAAATTCTTAAAGTGCTTCCGCCTCTTGTAAATTTCAGATTATGTGATAGAATAAAAAAGTTGCAGTTATGAAAAATGACATATATTAAGGAAAGAGTGCGAAATATTATGAAGACAAAACGTGAAGATGTAAGAAATATCGCGATCATTGCCCATGTTGACCACGGCAAGACGACCCTGGTCGACGAGCTGTTAAAGCAGAGCGGAGTGTTCCGCGAGAACCAGGAAGTGGCGGAGCGTGTCATGGACTCCAACGATATCGAAAGAGAGCGCGGGATCACGATCCTCTCCAAGAACACTGCCGTCCACTATAAGGGCGTGAAGATCAACATCATCGACACCCCGGGCCATGCAGACTTCGGCGGAGAGGTGGAGCGTGTGCTCAAGATGGTAAACGGGGTCATCCTCGTGGTGGACGCTTTTGAGGGAGCCATGCCCCAGACGAAATTCGTCCTGAGGAAAGCGCTGGAATTAAGTCTCCCGGTCATCGTGTGCATCAACAAGATCGACCGCCCGGAAGCGCGGCCGGACGAAGTGATCGATGAAGTGCTGGAACTCTTCATCGACCTCGGCGCATCCGACGACCAGCTGGAATGCCCGTTCGTCTATGCATCCGCAAAAGCAGGCGTCGCTGTGCTCGACCTCACGGACGAAGAACGGGACATGAAGCCTCTTTTTGAGACCATCCTTGACTATATCCCCGCTCCCGAGGGCGACCCGGAAGCGCCCACACAGGTCCTCATCAGCACCATTGACTACAACGAGTATGTCGGACGCATCGGCATCGGGAAGGTAGACAACGGGACCATCGCTGTCAACCAGGATATGGTGCTCGTCAACCACCATGATCCGGACAAACAGGAAAAAGTAAAGATCAGCCGTCTCTATGAGTTTGACGGATTAAACAAAGTAGAGGTGAAAGAGGCGACCATCGGCTCCATCGTTGCCATCTCCGGGATCTCGGACATCTCCATCGGAGATACGCTCTGCTCCCCGGAAAACCCGGAAGCGATCCCCTTCCAGAAGATCTCTGAGCCGACGATCGCCATGCAGTTCATTGTCAATGACAGTCCCTTCGCAGGCCAGGAAGGGAAGTACGTGACCTCCCGCCACCTGCGCGACCGCCTGTTCCGCGAGCTGAACACAGACGTCAGTCTCCGTGTGGAAGAGATGGAGAACACGGACAGCTTCAAAGTATCCGGCAGAGGCGAGCTGCACCTGTCCGTACTCATCGAGAACATGCGCCGGGAGGGTTACGAGTTCGCGGTGAGCAAGGCTGAGGTACTCTACCACACCGATGAAGACGGGAAGAAACTGGAGCCCATGGAAACCGCGTACATTGATGTGCCGGACGAATTCACGGGCGTTGTGATCGAAAAGCTCGGCCAGAGAAAGGGCGAGCTCCGCAATATGGGCGTGTCAAACGGGGGATACACCCGCCTGGAATTTTCCATCCCGTCCAGGGGTCTGATCGGCTACCGCGGAGAATTCCTCACTGATACAAAAGGAAACGGGATCCTGAACACCAGCTTTGACGGCTACGCGCCTTACAAGGGCGATATCCAGTACCGCAAACAGGGCTCCCTCATCGCATTTGAGACCGGCGAATCTGTGACTTACGGATTGTACAGCGCCCAGGAGCGTGGTACACTGTTCATAGGGCCCGGGGAAAAGGTATACGCGGGCATGGTCATCGGCCAGAACGGCAAGGCCGAGGATATCGAGCTCAATGTCTGCAAGACAAAGCATCTGACCAACACCCGCTCTTCCAGCGCGGACGAGGCGCTCCGCCTCACACCGCCCAGGATCTTAAGCCTGGAGCAGGCGCTGGACTTTATCGACACAGACGAGCTTCTGGAAGTCACTCCAAAGTCACTGCGCATCCGTAAAAAGATCCTTGACTCCAGGCTGCGCAAGCGAAGCAACATGAAATAAAGATCCGGGATGCCGCACCCGCGCTCTCCTGCATTTTCAGGAAAACGCGGGGCGCCCTTATAAGGAGGACGCATATGGAGAAATACGCACATCTTTTTCTGAAATACCTTACAAAGATACTGGAGTTCGTGATCGCGGCCCTGCTCGCCTGCGGCATTATCATCATGACCATAAAGCTCGGGTTCTCCATGGGGGAACTGACAGACGCCAGCACTTACCCGAACTACGATGATCTGCTCACCGCCTGCTTTAACCTGATCATCGGCGTGGAGCTGATCCGCATGCTCTATCTGCACACTCCGCTCACCGTGTTTGAGGTTTTGATGTTTGCCATTGCAAGGCAGATCATCATCGATCATTCTTCACCGCTGAACAGCCTGCTTGGCGTGATCGCCATAGCCATCCTGTTCGCTACGAGGAAGTTTCTCTTCTCTTCTTTTGATGAGACAGACAAGACCGTGTTCCGCGCGACACAGAAGGTCCGCCAGGTCAACCGCCTGTTCCGGATGAATATCCCCTGCTCGGACGCGGATGACACACTCCTTGACGTGCTCATGCACAGGATGGAAGAGGAAGGCACAGAGATCGGCACAGGAGCCTGCGTATACTTTGCGGACCTGGGGCTGCGCATCGCCAAGATCAAAGATGGAAAAATTACCCGGATCGAAGTGATTCGTTCTATACATTAACGCTGTTCCGTGTTATAATATTTACATAATATAAACAAATATTTTTCATAAGTTTATGTTAAATATTGACAAAAAGGAGTTGAACAGCATGAATTTTATCATCAGCGGAAAGAACATTGAGGTAACCCAGGGTCTCAAAGATGCAATTGAACAGAAATTAGGAAAACTTGAAAGGTACTTCACTCCTGAAACAGAAATCATCGTAACACTCAGTGTGGAGAAGGGGCGTCAGAAGATCGAGGTGACGATCCCAGTCAAGGGCAGCATTATCCGCTCTGAGCAGACAAGCAATGATATGTACGTATCCATTGATCTTGTGGAGGAGATCATCGAGCGCCAGCTCCGCAAATACAAGAACAAGCTGGTCGCAAAGAGCCAGGGACATCCCACGGCAGCCACTCCTTCCGGAAGTATCCGGACCGAATTCATCGAGTCCGAAGAGGAATCTCCGGAAAACGACGAGATCCGCATCGTCCGCACAAAGAAATTCGGCGTCAAGCCGATGTTCCCGGAAGACGCGTGTCTCCAGATGGAATTGCTCGGTCACAGCTTCTTCGTCTTCTCCAATGCGGATACCGAGGAAGTCAATGTCGTATACAAGAGAAAAGACGGCTCCTTCGGGCTGATCGAGCCGGAATTTTCATAATGTACTTACAAGAGCCTATACTTGCAGGATCTCATGTAAGGCCATAAAACGGTAAAGCACTCAAAAGCCTTAAACCATGACCCGCTCAGGCGGGATCCCGGTTTAAGGCTTTTACATTTTGTCCCAGTATGATCTTATCTCAGTCCAGCAGAAGCCCATCCGCTGTCTCCGCGAACCAGCAGCTTTCCAGTTCTTCCATCCGCGCCTGACCGTTGGTCCCTTCCATGAGCGCTTTCCTCAGCGCATCCTTTTCCCCGTCCGGGACGAGCACGGTGAGCTCCACACGGTCTGTGTATAAGGTGTCCAGCACCGCGAGCCCTCTCTGCCCCAAAATATACTGGATCTTCCCCAGCCCGGTGTAGTCTGTGGTGACCTTCAGTTTAAGCCCATGTATCCTGGTTATAATCTCAGTGTGCGCTAACGCCTCAGCGGCAGCCGAAGTGTATGCCCTTACAAGCCCCCCTGTCCCCAGCAGCGTCCCGCCAAAATATCTGGTGACCACGATGAAGATATCTGTCAGTTCCCTGCCGCGTATCACCTCCAGTATCGGTTTCCCGGCAGTCCCCGCCGGCTCCCCGTCGTCACTCATGCGTTCCTGCCCCGGATTTCTCCCGGTTACATAGGCCCAGCAGTGGTGCCTTGCATCCCAGTACCTCTTTTTTACTTCCTCCAGATGCGCAAACGCCTCCTCTTCTCCTGTGACAGGATATGCCTCTGCGATAAACCGGGATTTCTTTTCCACGATCTCACCGGTGCCTTCCTTATATATTGTACGGTAAAAATCCATTGCGACCTCCTCCGGCGGCGCGGCGCGCCCCTTCCAAACTGATACTACTATACCAGACTGACAAAAAATGCACAATATAAACCGCTGTCTCCGGCATTTTACAATTCTAAACATTCCTAAGAAAATATGAAGATTTTATTTTTTTCTTTATTTGAAACATGATATTTGATATAATCATAAGAGTTGAAAAGGAGGATGTTATTCGTGAATTACGGGAAAAAAAATCTTTCCAGGCGAAAGAAAAATATTTCTTCAAAAAAGAGGAAGAAACAGAAACGCGTGGGCGTCCGCTTTTTTAAAGCCCTGATCATCTGTATTCTCCTTCTGGCAGTGATCTGTGTCATCGGAGGAGCGATCTTTGTCAAAAAGATCATCGATGATTCCCCGGCCGTCTCAGCGGACGATATCAAGCCCAAAGGGTTTACGACCACCATCGTGGACCAGAACGGGACTGTGATCGATACGCTGAAGGATTCCGACTCTAACCGTGTCTATAAGACTTATGAGGAGATCACGGCAAATTCGGACTATCTTCCGCATGCGTTTGTGGCGATCGAGGACGAGCGTTTCTACCAGCATAACGGCATCGATATCCAGGGGATCATCCGCGCCGGCCTTGTGGGCATTGCCAATGGTTTTGATTTCACGGAAGGCGCCAGCACCCTTACACAGCAGGTTATTAAAAACAACATATTCCCTGACTTTGTCAATGAAAATACTCTCTTTGACCGGGTAGAGCGAAAGCTGCAGGAACAGTATCTCGCGCTTGCTTTTGAAAAAGAGATGAGCAAGGAAGAGATCCTCGAAGCTTATATGAATACGATCAACTTAGGGCAGGGATGCCTCGGCGTACAGACCGCATCCACAAGGTATTTCAACAAGGATGTGTCTGACCTGACGCTCTCCGAGTGCGCGGCCATTGCTGCGATCACGCAGAACCCGACGAAGTATGACCCTGTGACCAACCCGGATGAGAACGCCAAAAGGCGGAAAGAGGTCCTCAACAAAATGCTGGAGCAGGGCTATATCGAGCAGGCTGAGTATGATGAGGCGATGGCAGACGCTGTTTACGACCGGATCCTGCAGACCGCGGCGATCACAGAGGATACGACGCCGTATTCCTACTTCACTGACGCCATGATCGAGGATGTGATCAATGACCTCATGGTGGAAAAAGGATATACTGAAACTCAGGCATACAACCAGCTGTACAGCAACGGCCTGACCATCAAGTCCACCCAGGATCTCGCCATCCAGCAGATCTGTGACGAGGTGGTCGCGGATGAGTCTCTCTATCCGATCGCAGAATACGGTGTGGAATACGCTCTTACGATCCACCGTGCGGACGGCACAGCGGAAAATTATTATACGGAAACTCTCGGCGCCTATATCAGCAGCACTTACGGTGATTCCAACCCGCTCGTCTTCAGTTCAGAAGAAGAAGCGCGCGCCATGGTTGAAGAATACAAAGGCACGCTCGGCATTAATACGGAAGCCGGGGATATCGTAGATGAAAACCTGACAATCTCACTCCAGCCCCAGACTTCTGTCGTCGTCATGGATCAGTATACCGGACAGGTCAAAGCGATCGTAGGCGGACGCGGCACAAAGACCACCAGCCTCTCGCTGAACAGGGCGACGGATTCCCCAAGGCAGCCCGGCTCATGCTTCAAGGTCCTCTCAACTTACGCGCCGGGCCTGAACGAATGCGGCATGACGCTTGCCACAACGATCAAGGACGAGCCGTACCGTTACGCCACCGGCCAGCAGGTCAACAACTGGGACGGCAGATATATCGGCCTGGCAAGGGTACGCTATGCGATCGAGCACTCCATGAATGTCTGCGCGGTCCGCACGCTGACAGAGACCGTAGGGCTTGAGAAAGGTTATCAGTACCTCCAGAAATTCGGATTTACCACGCTGGTAAACAATGATCCGGATTATCCGGGACAGACAGATATCGCGCAGGCCACTGCCCTCGGCGGTATCACACGGGGTGTTTACAATATCGAAATGACAGCCGCATACGCAGCGATCGCAAACGGCGGAGTATACACAGAGCCGATCCTTTATACAGAGATCCTCGACCATGACGGAAATGTGCTCATCGACAACACGGAGCCTGAGACACACGAAGTGATCAAAGACTCCACCGCTTATCTGCTGACAAGCGCCATGGAAGATGTTATCACCAGAGGAACCGGTACAATGGCAAGGCTGAGCAATATGCCTGTTGCCGGAAAGACCGGTACGACCGAGAACAGCACGGACCTCTGGCTCTCCGCATACACTCCGTACTATACGGCTTCTGTATGGGGCGGATACGACAAGAATAAACATATGGAAAATATGAACCAGTCATGGCATATGGTCATCTGGAGAAATATCATGCAGCGCATCCACGAAGGACTCGAGTATAAAGACTTTACGATCCCGTCTTCCGTAGTCCAGAGAACGATCTGCACGCAGACAGGGAAGCTTGCCGTAAGCGGATGCCCGTCGCTCACGGAATACTTTGATAAAGAGACCGTGGTAAAGGAGACCTGTCCCGGCCACAGGTCGGAAGAGCCGGAAGAACCGAAAGATGACGAGAATACCACCGACCGCAATAACGGGGACGACGCGGATACTCCGGACACCCCCAATACCCCTTCCATTGATGAGGGCGGTTCCGGTGAAGGAGGCTCCGGCGGCGAAGGCTCAGGTGAGGGCGGAAATTCCGAAGGAGACAGTTCCGGAGGCGGCGGCTCAGGTGAGACTACCACGCCGTCTTCCCCCTGAGCCCGCATCTCCGCGGCAGATAAAAAGAAAAAGCAGTGAAACCAGATTGAATGGTTTCCTGCTTTTTCTTTTATGAATCATTCCTGCTGATCTTCTCACGCGTCCAGCACGAGCTTTGCCGCGCCGCAGATCCCTGCGTCATTGCCCAGCTCTGCGAGGACAAATTTTACCTTCTTATCCGCAAAGAACGCTCTCTCCATATAGGGCTCCCTGATATACGGGATCAGCACCTCGCCTGCCTTTGATACGCCGCCGCCGATGACAAACACCGCCGGATCTGCCACTGCCGCGAGATTGGCAAGTCCATATCCCAGGTATCTCCCAAACGTCACTGCGATCTCTTTTGCAACCTCATCCCCTGCTTTTACGGCGTCAAATACATCCTTTGCTGTCACATCCTCTTTGTTCAGGATGGTCGGCCTCATCTCCTGCCCCAGTTTCTGCTTAGCAAGCCGTACGATCCCTGTAGCTGAGGCGTACTGCTCGAGACAGCCTCTGTTTCCGCATCCGCAGCGGTCAGTCTCCTCATAGTTCACGCAGAGGTGACCGATCTCCCCGCCTGCGCCGTTCTGTCCCACGAGCATCTTCCCGTCGATGATCACGCCGCCGCCGACTCCTGTTCCCAGAGTCACCATGATCATATTTTTCTCTCCTGCGCCGCCGCCTTTCCACATCTCGCCGAGCGCAGCGACATTGGCGTCATTTCCGATCTCTGCCTTAAGTCCGGTAAGCTCTTCCAGCTCCCGTTTGACCTCCTTATATTTCCAGCCGAGATTCGCGCTTCCATTGACAACTCCGTCCGCTGTCACCGGCGCGGGGACGCCGACCCCGACTCCCACGATCTCTTCTTTTGCGATCTGGTGCTCCTCGGTCTTCTTCGCTATAGAAGCAGCTACATTCGGAAGGATCGACTTCCCTTCCTCTGACGTATCTGTGGCGATCTCCCATTTGTCCACGATCGTCCCGTTTTCCTCGAGGAGCCCCATCTTCACTGTTGTTCCCCCGATATCTACTCCGAAACAATATTTCATAGCCTTTTTCTCTCCTTCCCGTGGCTTTTCCACTGCTTTTTTATTTCATCTTCTTCGCAAGATTCTCCTGTACTCTCTTATAGAGCTCCTGTGCCGCATTGTAACCCATCTGTTTCTGCCTGTGGTTTACGGCCGCTGACTCTACGATGATCGCCAGGTTCCTTCCCGGCCGGATCGGGATGCTGTGGCATACGACCTTGTTCCCAAGGAATTCCGTATACTCTTCTTCCAGGCCCAGCCTGTCATACTCTTTATCCCTGCTCCAGTCCTCCAGGGTGATGACCAGATCGATGTTCTGCGTCTCCCTCACGCTCTGCACACCGAACATGGACTTCACATCCACGATGCCGATGCCGCGCAGCTCGATAAAATGCTTTGTGATATCCGGCGCAGATCCGACCAGCGTCTCATCGCTCACCTTCCGGATCTCAACCACATCGTCCGTCACAAGACGGTGCCCTCTCTTGATCAGCTCCAGGGCTGCCTCACTCTTTCCGATCCCGCTCTCGCCCATGATCAGGACGCCCACGCCGTACACATCCACAAGCACGCCGTGGATGGAGATGCAGGGCGCCAGCCTGACATTCATCCAGCGGATGATCTCCGCTGTAAAATCAGAGGTCTGCTTTGCGGTCTTGTAAACCGGGACTCCCTGTTTCCTGGCCAGCTCAAGGAACTCGTCCTCCGGCTGCATATCCCTGCAGAATACGATACAGGGGATCGGATGCTGCAGAAGCTTGCCGTAGATCTCTCTTCTGCGCTCATCCGTAAGGGTCTGCACATAGGTGTATTCTACATTTCCTATGATCTGCACCCGGTTTGAATCAAAATGATCAAAGAATCCCGCCAGCTGCAGGGCCGGACGGTTTACATCAGGGATATGCACCTCTGTCTCGCTCGTATCCACCTCAGGAGTGAGATTCTTCAAATCCATCTTTTCCACAATTTCGCTTAATCTGATCCCGTGTCCCATAATCTTCTCCTTTATCTTTCATTTCCTGTCCGGGCACATTTCTTTACAGTTCCCGCGCCCATCACCTTTTTCTATCATAACATATTAATGCAAAAACTTGTATACTGATTCAGCGGCTTTTTCATTCATGGAAGGAATTTTCGCCAGTTCCTCCACGCTCGCCTCCCTGACCGCGTCCAGGCTGAGATAATGGCGCATAAGCGCCTTCCTCCGTATCGGTCCGATCCCCTCGATGTCGTCGAGGATCGAATGCACCTGTCCTTTGCTCCTGAGCTGCCTGTGATACTCGATGGCAAACCGGTGCGCTTCATCCTGTATCCTCGTGATCAGGCGGAACGCCTCTGAAGACCGGTCAATAGGGATCTCCGCATTCTGGTAATACAGTCCTCTCGTACGGTGGTGGTCGTCTTTCACCATGCCGCACACCGGGATGTCCAGATGCAGTTCATCCAGCACCTGGAGAGCCACATTCACCTGGCCCTTCCCCCCGTCCATGAGGATCAGATCCGGAAAAGCGGTAAATTTCCCCAGTTCCGCGTTTTCTTCCCTCTCCCTGAGCCCGTGGGTAAACCGCCTGGTCAGGACTTCTCTCATACTGCCGTAGTCGTCCGCTCCCTTGATCCCGCGGATCTTAAACTTGCGGTAGTCATTGCGTTTTGGCTTCCCTCTCTCATAGACAATCATAGAACCCACTGACTCAAAGCCATTTGTATTTGAAATGTCATAAGCTTCCATTCGGATGACCTCGCCCAGATCCAGCAGGGCAGCGATCTCTTTCACTGCTCCGATGGTGCGCCCTTCTTCCCGCTTCAGCCGCTCTTTATCCTTACTGAGCACCAGCCTGGCATTTTCAGCCGCCAGCTCCACCAGTTTCTCCTTGGTCCCTTTCTTCGGGATCCGGAGCGACACCTTCTGTCCTTTTTTGGAAGTAAGCCATGTCTCAAGGAGCTCCCGGTCTTCCACTTCTTCCTGGAGCATCAGTTCTCCCGGGATATAAGGCGTTCCCGCGTAATACTGCTTGATAAAGCTGTCAAGGATTTCCGACGGAGTGTCGCCTTTCGAGATCCGCAGATAGAAATGGTCGCGCCCGATCAGGCGACCGCCCCGGATAAAGAACACCTGGACCACCGCATCTTCCTCTCCCGACGCCACGGCAAGCACATCCCTGTCCTCCCCGCTGGAATCTGTGATCTTCTGTTTCTGCGCCACCTTCTTCACACTGTTCAGAAGCTCCCGGTACTCGATCGCCCGCTCAAATTCAAGCGCCTCGGACGCGGCGTTCATCTTCTCCTCCAGATCTTTCAGGATCCCCTCATAATTCCCGTTCAGGAACCGGATCACCTCGTCAATGGATTTCCTGTATTCCTCCTGGGAAATATACCCCTGGCACGGGGCATCGCACTGTTTGATGTGATAATTCAGACAGGGCCGCTCCTTCCCGATATCCCGGGGCAGGCTCCTGCTGCAGCTTCTCACATGGTACAGCTTGTGGATCAGGTCAATGGTGTCCCGCACCGCCTGGGCGCTCGTATATGGCCCGAAATACCGCGCTTTGTCCTTTTTCATCCTCCTGGATAACATCACCCGGGGGAACGGCTCATTGGTCGTCACCTTGATAAAGGGATAGGTCTTGTCGTCCATGAGCATGGTATTGTATTTGGGGTGGTGCTCCTTGATCAGGTTGCACTCCAGCACAAGCGCCTCCAGCTCCGAGTCCGTCACAATGTACTCAAACCGCCGGATATGGGTCACCATCTGCTCGATCTTGACCCCCTTGTTCCGGCTGCTCTGAAAATACTGCCTCACACGGTTCTTCAGGCTGATCGCCTTGCCCACATAGATAATGTGGTCCTTCTCGTCATGCATAATATATACCCCGGGTCTTGCGGGGAGTTTTTTTAATTCTTCCTGTATATCAAAATTTGTGTTTTCCATGCAGATAATTATACGGTTTTCAAATTCAAAAATCAATCGTGAAATCTGTATTTGTGGGGGAGCCGGCCGATGGCGAAACGTCCGAAAACAGTGAAGCGCGGATGTCGAGGACGTATTCAGCGCGGGGATATGGCTGGCATCGGCTCCGCTCCATGAGGCAGGAAAAACTACGAAATCAGGGGTCACGCTAAAACCAGGGGTCAG
>DWUV01000022.1 GCA_019120595.1 Candidatus Mediterraneibacter tabaqchaliae
AAACGATAAAATTCCCTTTGCTGGTAGAATTCTATAACCAGTAGAGAGGCCCAGCTTGCTGGGCCAAATCGAACGGCTAATCCCCTCCCGGAAGTCCGCAGCACCTTCCGTTTGGTAAATCTTCCTGTTCCGCCGTTGAAGCTCCCCTTTCATCCACGTTTCTAATCCCGCATTTGCCTGCGGGGGCCTTCCGATCGGATGCGCGCAGAAAACCGTTCCCCGTCCGCCGCGAAAACGTCTTAAATCACCGACGGTTTTCGGACGTTATATTCACAAGGAAGGCTCCCCCACAAATACAGATTGCCAGTCTTGTCAGGAGGATGGATTGTATTTATAATATATATCTGTGTGCAGCGGAAGATCAGCAAGTCAGGAGGGGGTATACATATGAGACAGTCAGCGGTGTACAGGACATTTTTTTATTTGCTGGGACTTTTGTTTCTGGCGCTGGGGCTTACCCTGAATACAAAGGCAGGGCTTGGCGTATCGGCGATCATTTCTGTGTCCAGCAGTATTTCCGAGGTGTTCGGATACAGCTTTGGGAATACGACGCTGGGGCTGTACTCAGTGTTTATCGTGCTGGAGATCATCCTGCATGCGGTCCGGGACAGGAGATATGAGAAGGAGACAGCGCAGGCATTGAAAAATGCGGGACGGAAGAACCGCAGGCTGGTGCTTTTGATGGATATTCTGCAGCTCCCGCTGAGCATTGTCTTTACCCGTGTCCTGAATGTCTTTTCAGCATTGATCCCGGATCTTTCCTCCGGCGGAAAGAGTACGCCGGGAGAGATGGCGGTGAGGGTGGCTGTCCTTCTGACTGCGATCGCGTTTACCGGGATCGGGGCCGCGATGTCCCTGGATATGAGGATCATCCCGAATCCGGGAGACGGGATCGTGCAGGCCATCGCGGACTGCGTCCGCAAAGAAGTCGGGTTTACGAAAAACTGTGTGGATGTGGTGAATATCCTGATCAGTACATTTATCGGACTGTTTTTTGCCGGACACCTGGCGGGCGTGGGGATCGGTACGATCCTGGCAGTGATCGGCGTGGGAAGAGTGATCTCTGTGTTTAACCGCCTGTTTTATGAAAAAATGAACCGGCTGGCATGTGTGGAAGTGTAGCTGCTGTCAGGGGAGCATGATATTGCCGGCAGAAGGATAATACCGGCAGAAGAAAAATAAAGTCGGCAGAAGAAAAGGAAAGAGGAACGTATGAAACGGAATGTAGATTTGAAGGAAATATCAGACGGCAGGCTGTATTCTTCCGGGGATATGGTGAGGGCGGACTGCCGTGACTGCGAGGGATGCTCTGAGTGCTGCCGCGGTATGGGCAGTTCCATCATCCTTGACCCCATGGATGTGTGGAGACTGCAGAAAGGGATAAAAAAAGGGTTCCAGGCGCTTCTGGAAGAAGGTAAGATTGAGCTCAATATGGCGGACGGGATGATCCTTCCCAATCTGAAAATGGATGCAGAGCGGGAGGCCTGCCCGTTCCTGGACGGTCAGGGGCGGTGTTCCGTACATGACTGCCGTCCGGGGCTGTGCCGCCTTTTCCCTCTGGGACGGTATTATGAAGAAAATGGCTTCAGGTATTTTATCCAGATCCACGAATGCCGGAAACAGGACAGAGGCAAGATAAAGATCAAAAAGTGGCTGGGCATCCCCAATCTGAAGGCGTATGAGAATTACATCCTGGAATGGCACGGCTTCCTGAACCAGTGTGAAGATGCGCTGGAAACATTGAGTGAAGAAAATGTAAGGATCCTGGAGCTGTATGTGCTCCGCAGGTTTTACGAGACCGCATACATGGCGGCGGATGAAAATGGATTTTATGAAGAGTTTTCCGCAAGGATGGAAGAAGTAAAAGAAAAGTTCGGATTTAAATGATAATCAAATAAAAATTAATGATAAACATTAAATAAATATTGACAAAAATAAATTCTTCATGATACGATGCAGATAAGAAGAAAGGCATCCAAAGGAAACGAAAGGAGCGGACAAACTGTCTGTAAGAAAGGAGATGGTATCATGAAGGATGAAAAGACGATCATGAAAGAGCGGTGCGATTTTTGTGGAAGCGGGTTTGCCGTTATGTTCTGGGTAACTGCAGCGTTTTGGCTTCTGCTCCTGATATCAGGGATATGGCTGGCATTCCAGCCGGCGTCAGATTTTTCCGCCGTCCTGACAGATACCCCGGCAGGTATGCAGGGAATGATATATTTTTCGGGATTAAAAGAGGGCTTTATGGCAGAGCTCCTGTCAGAGATGCAGTTTGAACCGGGCATCCTGAATGAGGCGGCGGGGCAGATGCCGAAATATGTATACCTGGCACAGCAATTCAGCAATACGGCAGCCTGCATAGGGATAGTGCTTTTCCTGTGGTATTTAAAGGAAGTATTCCGCAATATCAGGAAGTCTGATACGCCGTTCATAAAAGAAAACACCAGGGCGATCTTCCGGATGGGGATTGCTGTGATGATTTTCCTGGCTGCCAGAGAAAATCTCTTCCCTCTCCTTACTTTTATCAAGGGGATCGGAACCCAGGGATTTGATGTTCTCAACATATCCTGGTTTATCCCCGGTTCTGTTTTTTTCTGCCTTTCCGCAGTCTTTGAATATGGCCGGGTCTTACAGCAGGAATCGGACGAGACATTGTGAGGTGAAAGGATATGTCGATTATTTTACGGCTTGACCGTGTGATGGCGGATCGGAAGATGTCTTTGAAAGAGCTGGCGGAAAGAGTGGAGATATCGAATGTAAACCTTTCCAATCTGAAGACAGGAAAGGTGAGAGCAATCCGGTTTTCCACCCTGGACGCGATCTGCCGGGAGCTTCACTGCCAGCCCGGGGATATCCTGGAATATGTGGACGATGAAGAAGAGGAAGAAAAGAAATAAAAGAAGATGTAAATGGAGCGGAAACTCTGTTTACATCTTTTTTATGCAGCCAGGTGATCCGCAGGCAATGCTTCGCCCGGCAGATCCGGAATCATTATGCATCATCCATTATGCATCATCCGGCAGATCCAGATAAATTTGGATCTGGTAAATTCGGATTGACACTTTTATAAAGGGAAGTATATAATCATATTATACAATTGTCTAATATGATAAGAAAGGGGGTGCCAACGTGAAGCGGCTTCCTGATGCGGAACTGGAATTGATGATGATCATATGGGATTCCGAGCAGCCGGTTTCCAGGGCTGACATAGAGAAAAAGATGAAAGGCGGGCGGTCCGTCCTTCCGAGCACTGTGCTGACGCTTCTTTCCCGGCTGGAGAAGCGGGGATTTGTAAGGCGCGAAAAGAGAGGAAAGATCAATTACTACTATTCGCTTGCAGATAAGCAGGAATATCTGAAAGAAGAAGGGAAGAGCGTCCTGGACCGGATGTTCGGAAATTCACTGACCAATTTTGTTGCGGCTTTGTATGATGGCGAAGATATGGACGAAGAGGAGATCAAAAGTCTCCAGTCCTTTATCGACAGCCAGACGGAGGAGAAAAAATGAAGGAATATCTGATCTATCTGGCAGTGATGTCACTGGCCGCGGACCTGGTGATCCTGTGCGCCTGCCTCATACCCGGGCGGTTTTCGGGTAAGACCGGATATGGATGGAGAAAGATCCTGTGGGTGGTCGTGGCGGTACGCCTGCTGATCCCGGTCCAGACGATCAGTTCCATGGCGCCGGTTTCTTTTGTTCCCTTTCATATCCCGATCGCGGTAAGTGGAGAGGAGGCATCTTCCCGGTCCGAAGAAAATGTTGAGGGAGAGCCGGAAGCAGAGCTTCCCGGACAGCGGAGGTGGACTGGCACTTTCTGTTTTTGTTTGTCTGGCTGACAGGGGCAGCCGGGATCCTCGGTATCCGCTCGGTCCAGTATCAGATCTTAAAGAAAAAAGCAGTTGGATCCTCTGTCCCGTGCCGGGATGCGGGGATCAAATCTATGATCCGTTCCATATGCGCGGAGCAGTCTGTAAAAGGAAAGATCAGCGTCAGGCTCAGCCGGGAGATAAAGACGCCCATGCTTTTTGGGTATTACAGACCGGTCATCATCCTTCCCCACAGGAAATATCACGAAGACGAAGCGGAAATGATCTTAAGGCATGAGATCCAGCATTTTAAAAACCGGGATCTGTGTTATAAGTTCCTGATCATGTTCGTATGTGATCTTTACTGGTTCAATCCGATCCTGAGATTCATGAAGAAGGCGGCATACCAGGACATTGAGTGCATCTGTGATGAAAAGGTCGTGCGGGAGCTTGATCTGAAGGGAAAAAAGATTTATGCATCCACGATTTTAGAGACTGCTACGCGGGGAAAGAGTGAAGTTGTGTTCGGCACACATTTTTCACGGGGAAAGCGTTCCGTGGAAGTGCGGATCCGAAACATTTTTACCAGAAAGAACAAATGGGGATATGTGTTCTTTGCTGTCCTGGCGCTCGCTGTCATAGGAGGAACCTGTCTGTGGAATGTCAGGGAAAATGAAAGCTCTCAGACACAGGACGGCAGTCTGGCGGCCGGAGCTGCTGACGGGGAAGCCGAAGATCAGGAGACAGGAGATCAGGAGACCCCGGTATTTGATGTGGATTCAGTGGAAGAACTGGAACTTCTCCGCGGATTCCACCTGGAAGATTACTACATCACAAACAGGACGGCAGGCGGAAACAGGTTTTACATTGACAGCGGATCCGTTTTGTGGGGATACGGCAGCAATGATTACGGACAGCTCGGCAACGGGCAGAGAGACGAACTGGGCGTCTTTTATTCCGAACCGATCCGCATTGCGTCGGACGTTGTCTCAGTGGATATGTCAATGAACGGGTATTTCTGCATCTACCTCACCTCAGACGGTAAGCTGTACGGGATGGGAGCGGATATCGATCATATTTTGGGAGAGGATTCAGATCCTGAAGGCAGTCCTGAAGTAATGATAGGGCAGGAGACATTCCCGGCAGTAACAAGCCCGGTCCTGATCGAAGAAAATGTGGCATATGCGAGGACAGGCGGAAAGTGTATCGTATACCTGAAAAATGACGGGAGTGTCTGGTGGCAGGGGAGATACGAAGATATCTCTTATTCGGGAATCGTGGTAGAACAGAGGGAGGAAGGACTGCAAACAGAAGAATCGTGGAGAATGCGTGCTGTAAGCCCGCAAAAACTTCTGGACAACTGTATCTATGTGACCACCGGCGGTGAAAACGGGGCAGCGATCAGTGTCAACGGGGAACTCTATACCTGGGGGTGGAATATCATGGGACAGTGCGGTACCCCTGTGTCTGACGATGCTTTTGTAAGAGAGCCGGTGAAAGTACTGGATAACGTGCAGATGGTATGGTCAGGCAGGATGTGTTTCAACAGCCCGGAGCAGGAGATCCCGGAAATATGGCATTATAATATCCTGTATCGTTTTACTGTGTTTGCCAGGCTGAAAGACGGCACGTTCATGGCAGCAGGAGAAGGGGCAGGAGACAAGGAGATCAGAAATCTCATCGGAGGCGGGGATTTATCATCAGAAGTGATCTATCGGTATTCGGATACGTTTGTTCCAATCCAGATAGAATAAATCTGTATTTGCGGGGGGAGCTGACCGAGTGGTTAAACGTCCGAAAACAGTGAAGCGTAGGAATCGAAGACGTATTCAGCGCGGGGACATGGCTGGCATCGGCTCCGCTCCACGAGGCAGGAAGAACTAGAAAATCTGCAAGTACGCTAAAAGCAAAACAGGGCATCGGACACCTCGACTTCGTCTCAGACAATTCCGATGCCCTGTTTAACGCGTACTTGCAGATTTTAAGTTCTTCCAAGCCTCATTCCGAAGTCGCCTCAACCACCCATGTCCCCGTGCTGAAAGGTGATACGAAAAGGCGCTTCGCTGTTTTCTGGTTTCTTCAAGCCGGAAGATCCCCCAGCAAATGCAGCGTTTACAAACGCAGCGGAAGGGGTGCTTTTCCGGCAAAAGAGAACCCTTCCCCAGCCAGCAGAAACATACAACCAGCCGAGAATCTCCGCCAAAAGATAAAATCCTCCTGGCTGGCAGAATTCTATCACAAGTAGAGAGGCGCAGCTCGCTGTGCCAAATCGAACGGCTAACCTTCTCCCGGAAGTCCGCGTCACCTTCCGTTTGGTAAAACTTCCTGTTCCGCCGCCGAAGCTCCCCTCTCGTCCTCGTTTCGAAATCCTGCATTTGACTGCGGGGACCTTCCGATCGGATGCGCGCAGAAAACCGACCCTTTGATGCGACTTTCGCGGTGGACGGGGATATGGCGACGGTGACTTGGAGTAATCTGATGGAAAGACTTAAAAGAATGGGATGCGGCGTTAATTTCAAAGCGGATGCCTGAGCCGCAGGCGAATCTTCCGCTTTGAAATTGTCCTTAGCCGTA
>DWUV01000188.1 GCA_019120595.1 Candidatus Mediterraneibacter tabaqchaliae
CACCAGTTCGACGGTCTGGTCATGATCCCGAACTGCGACAAAAACGTGCCCGGCCTTCTCATGGCAGCGGCGCGCGTGAATATCCCGACGATCTTCGTCAGCGGAGGCCCTATGCTGGCCGGACATGTCAAAGGCGGAAAGACAAGCCTTTCCAGCATGTTTGAGGCTGTGGGGGCTCATGCTGCAGGGAAGATCACGGACGAAGACCTCTGCGAATATGAGAATAAGGCATGCCCGACCTGCGGTTCCTGCTCCGGCATGTACACGGCCAACAGCATGAACTGCCTGACAGAGGCCCTGGGTATGGGACTGCGCGGCAACGGTACGATCCCCGCGGTCTATTCCGCGAGGCTGCAGCTTGCAAAACACGCAGGCATGCAGGTCATGGAGCTGGTGAGAAAGAATATCCGGCCCCGCGATATCATGACAGAGGACGCGATCCTCAACGCGCTGACCGTGGATATGGCGCTGGGCTGTTCCACGAACAGTATGCTCCATCTCCCGGCGATCGCCCATGAGATCGGAATGGACTTTGAGATCGACTTCGCGAATACGATCAGCGAGAAAACACCGAACCTCTGCCATCTCGCTCCGGCAGGGCATACATATATCGAGGATCTCAATGAGGCAGGCGGCGTGTACGCGGTCATGAACGAGCTGAACAAGAAAGGGCTTCTCCACACAGACTGCATGACAGTCACAGGGAAGACAGTGGGAGAGAACATTGCGGGCTGTGAAAATAAAAATCCGGAAGTCATAAGGCCCATCGACAACCCGTATTCCGAGACAGGCGGACTTGCCGTCCTGAAAGGGAACCTGGCGCCTGACGGCAGCGTGGTGAAGCGCTCGGCAGTATGTGACGAGATGCTTGTGCACGAGGGCCCTGCAAGGATCTTTGAGAGCGATGAGGAGGCGACCGAGGCGATCAAGTCAGGGAAGATCAACCCGGGCGATGTGATCGTGATCCGCTACGAAGGACCGAAAGGAGGCCCGGGGATGCGCGAGATGCTGAACCCGACCTCAGCGATTGCTGGATACGGGCTCGGCTCTACGGTCGCTCTGATCACGGACGGAAGGTTCAGCGGCGCTTCCAGGGGTGCGTCCATCGGACATGTATCGCCGGAAGCGGCAGTGGGTGGCCCGATCGCGCTCGTGGAAGAAGGAGATATCATCAAGATCAATATCCCGGAGCTGAAGCTGGAACTGGATATCTCCGATGAAGAGATGGCTGCGAGAAAGGCAAAATGGCAGCCCAGGGAACCGAAGGTAAAGACCGGGTATCTGGCACGCTATGCGTCCATGGTCACATCAGGGAATCGGGGAGCGATCCTGGAGATCCCGAAAGGAAATTAAAGCCCTGGCGGACCGGTTCTTATCCGGCAGGGACGAAAGAAAAAAAAGGGGGCACAGCATGCAGTTAAACGGAGCTGAGATCGTAATCGAATGTTTAAAAGAACAGGGAGTGGACACCGTATTCGGTTATCCGGGCGGCGCTATCCTGAATGTATATGACGAGCTGTATAAACACAGGGATGAGATCCGCCACATCCTCACTTCCCATGAGCAGGGCGCGGCGCACGCGGCGGACGGATATGCGCGGGCAACGGGCAAAGTCGGCGTCTGCCTGGCGACCAGCGGGCCCGGGGCGACGAACCTGGTGACCGGGATCGCCACCGCGTACATGGATTCCATCCCCATCGTGGCCATCACCTGTAATGTGGGCGTATCGCTCCTCGGGAAGGACAGTTTCCAGGAGATCGATATCGCAGGGATCACAATGCCCATCACAAAGTACAGTTTCATCGTAAAAGATGTGACAAAGCTGGCGGATACGATCCGCAAGGCGTTCCGCATCGCGCGGACGGGAAGGCCGGGGCCTGTGCTCGTGGATATCCCGAAGGATATCACGGCAGCAGTCACAGAGTATCAGAAAGAAGAACTCGGGAAATATATTCCCGACCAGTCTCATATGAATGAAGAAGAGACCGCGCGCGCCATTGCGATGCTCGAGGCTTCGGAAAAGCCGTATGTCTTTGTGGGCGGCGGCGCAGTGACTTCCGGGGCGAGCAGCGAGCTGAAAGAATTTGTGGAAAAGCTGGATGCGCCGGTCACGGATTCCCTGATGGGGAAAGGGGCATTCCCGGGAACGGATTCGCGGTATACGGGAATGCTGGGAATGCACGGCACGAAGGCCTCCAACTACGGGGTCAGCGAATGCGACCTTCTCGTAGTCGTTGGGGCAAGGTTCAGCGACCGTGTGACAGGAAACACGGAGACATTCGCCAAAAACGCGAAGATCCTGCAGATCGATATCGATCCCGCGGAGATCAATAAAAATATTATTGTCACAGAGGAACTGATCGGAGATGTGAAAGAGGTGCTCAGGGCACTCAACAAGCGTCTGAAGCAGCAGTCCCATCCGGAGTGGATGGAGCAGATCTGCTCTTATAAAGAGAAGTATCCTCTGAAATATCATCCGGACGCGCTGACAGGTCCCTTTATCGTAGAAGAGATCTATCGGCAGACAAAGGGCGATGCCCTGATCGTCACGGAAGTGGGGCAGCATCAGATGTGGGCGGCGCAGTTCTACAAATATACAAAGCCGAGGACTCTTCTGACGTCCGGCGGCCTGGGCACGATGGGCTACGGCCTGGGGGCTTCTCTGGGGGCGAAGACGGGCTGCCCGGATAAGACGGTAGTCAATATCGCGGGAGACGGATGCTTCCGCATGAATATGAATGAGATCGCCACCGCGGTAAGGCATAATATCCCGGTCATAGAGGTTGTGGTCAACAACCATGTCCTCGGGATGGTCCGTCAGTGGCAGGACCTTTTCTACGACGAGAGATATTCCGCGACCGTGCTCAGAGATGCGGTGGATTTTGTGAAGCTGGCAGAAGCCATGGGGGCGGAAGGGATCCGCGCAGAATCCCAGGATGAGTTCCGGGATGCTTTTGCAAAGGCGCTGACCCTGAACAGGCCGGTGGTCATTGACTGCCAGATCGACAGCGATGATAAGGTATGGCCGATGGTGGCGCCCGGAGCAGCGATCAGCGATGCTTTTGATGAGGAAGACATGGGAAAATGACCCGGCATGAAATTGCAGGATCAGCCATGCAGATAGAAAAGAGGAAAACAGGAGGTAAGGAAAATGAGCAGAGTGTATAACTTTTCAGCGGGACCGGCAGTGCTGCCGGAGGAGGTGCTGAAGGAAGCAGCAGCGGAGATGCTGGACTATAACGGGACAGGGATGTCTGTGATGGAGATGAGCCACCGTTCCAAAGCATTCGAGGAGATCATCACCACAGCAGAGCAGGACTTAAGGGACCTGATGGGGATCCCGGACAACTATAAAGTACTGTTTCTCCAGGGCGGGGCTTCCCAGCAGTTCGCCATGATCCCGATGAACCTGATGAAGAACCGTGTGGCGGATTACATCGTGACCGGGCAGTGGGCAAAGAAAGCAGCAAAAGAAGCGGAAAAATACGGAAAGGTAAACCGTATCGCATCTTCCGAGGATAAGACGTTCTCCTATATCCCGGACTGCTCAGACCTTCCGGTATCTGAGGATGCGGATTATGTTTATATCTGTGAGAATAATACGATCTACGGCACGAAGTTCAAAGAACTGCCGGACACCAAGGGAAAGACACTTGTGGCAGACGTATCTTCCTGCTTCCTGTCTGAGCCTGTGGACGTGACAAAATACGGCGTCATCTACGGCGGAGTCCAGAAGAATATCGGACCGGCAGGCGTTGTCATCGTGATCATCCGCGAAGACCTGATCACGGAGGATGTGCTTCCGGGCACTCCGACCATGCTTACCTACAAGACACATGCAGACGCAAAATCTCTCTATAATACACCGCCGGCATACGGCATCTATATCTGCGGCAAAGTGTTCAAATGGATCAAAGCCCAGGGCGGTCTTGAGGCCATGAAAGAGAAAAACGAGAAAAAGGCAAAAGTCCTCTATGATTTCCTGGATCAGAGCAGGCTGTTCAAAGGGACAGTGGAGAAAAAGGACCGTTCCCTTATGAATGTGCCTTTTGTGACAGGGGACGCTGACCTGGATGCAAAATTCGTCAAAGAGGCAAAGGCAGCAGGCCTTGAGAACTTAAAAGGACACAGAAGCGTAGGAGGAATGCGCGCCAGCATCTATAATGCAATGCCGTATGAGGGCGTTGTGGCACTTGTTGAGTTTATGAAGAAGTTTGAAGAGGAGAATCAGTAAAATGTTCAAATATCACTGCCTGAATCCGATCGCCAAAGTGGGACTGGATCAACTGGATGAAAACTATGTAAACACAGAGAGCGCAGAGGAGGCGGATGCCATCCTCGTCAGAAGCGCGAAGATGCACGAGATGGAGTTCTCCGAGAACCTGAAAGTGATCGCGCGCGCGGGAGCCGGGGTCAACAATATCCCTCTGGACCGCTGCGCGGAAGACGGGATCGTGGTCTTCAACACTCCGGGCGCAAACGCAAATGGAGTAAAAGAGCTGGTGATCGCAGGGATGCTCCTGGCGGCCCGCGATATCATCGGCGGCATCAACTGGGTGCAGGAGTACGAAGAGGACGGCGATATCGCCAAGATCACAGAGAAAAAGAAAAAGGCCTTTGCCGGGACAGAGATCGAGGGCAAGAAGCTCGGTGTCATCGGCCTTGGCGCAATCGGCGTGCTGGTCGCGAACGCGGCGGTGCATCTTGGGATGGAAGTATACGGCTATGACCCGTATGTGTCCGTGGACTCTGCGTGGAGGCTGTCCCGCAGCATCTATCACGCAAAGACCGTGGATGAGATCTACAAAGAATGTGATTATATTACGATCCATGTACCGGCGCTGGAGGATACAAAGGGCATGATCGACAGGAATGCCATCAGCCTGATGAAAAAAGGCGTGGTCATCCTGAACTTTGCCCGCGATGTGCTGGTGAACCAGGAAGATATCGTGGACGCGCTTGTATCTGAAAAGGTGCGCTGCTATGTGACGGATTTCCCGACAAAGGAGATCGTGGGCGTCAAGGGAGCTATCGTCATCCCGCATCTGGGCGCTTCTACGGAGGAGTCAGAGGACAACTGCGCAAAGATGGCAGCGGCGGAAGTGAGAGATTTCCTGGAAAACGGAAATATCACACACTCCGTCAACTTCCCGGACTGCGATATGGGAGCAAAGGGAGAGGGACCGAGGATCACGATCCTCCACAAAAATATCCCGAATATGCTGGGGCAGTTCACTGGCCTGATGGCGGAGAAAGGGATCAATATTTCCCTCATGACGAACAAGAGCCGGAAAGAGTACGCTTACACAATGATGGATGTGGATGCAGAGGTGCCGGCCGAAGTAGAAGAGCAGCTCGCAGGCATTGACGGCGTGCTTAAAGTGAGGATCCTTTAAAATAAGCTGAGCGGACAGAAGAAATGAAAATTGAAAAAGCCGGATTTCCAATGGCGGAACACGCGGGGAGATCCGGCTTTTTTGCGTGATACGCCGGAGAGCGGATTTTGGTGTCTTTGCGGAAGGTCTTTGTTCCCGCACAGACCACAGAGAAATAAAGATTTGGATTGACAAATTTTGTATAAGTGTATACAATTATACAAAATCGAGAATTTGAGATCTATCCGGGAAACAAAGGACCGGAAAAGGCATCGAATATGGAGGAGGCAGATACGATGCAGGACAGGAAAGTATTTTTGAACAAGCACACAAATCTTCTGGAGCTGGAGGAGCACATGTTCCCCCTTGTGGATGTGGACACGCCGAATGTGTTCCGCAATCTGTTCCATTATGACGAGATACCGAAGATCGCGTTCAACGACAGGATTGTGCCGCACAATATGCCGGACGAGATCTGGATCACAGACACGACCTTCCGAGATGGGCAGCAGTCAAGGGCTCCGTACACAACAGAGCAGATCGTCACGATCTATGATCATCTGCACCGCCTGGGAGGGCCGAACGGGAAGATCCGGCAGAGCGAGTTTTTCCTTTACAGCAAAAAAGACAGGGACGCTGTGTACAAATGCCTGGAGAAGGGGTATCAGTTCCCGGAAGTGACCAGCTGGATCCGCGCGAGCAAAAAGGATTTCCAGCTCGTAAAGGATATCGGGCTGAAAGAGACGGGCATCCTTGTGAGCTGCTCGGATTACCATATTTTCTATAAGCTGAAAATGACGAGGAAGCAGGCGCTGGAGCACTATCTTTCTGTTGTGCGCGAGTGTATGGAGACCGGGGTGCGCCCCAGGTGCCATCTGGAGGATATCACACGCTCGGATATCTACGGGTTTGTGATCCCGTTCTGCGTGGAACTGATGAAGCTCATGGAAGAATATCAGATCCCGGTCAAGATCCGTGTCTGCGATACAATGGGCTTTGGAGTGAATTTCCCGGGCGCGGTGATCCCGAGATCCATCCCGGGCATCATCTACGGCCTGATGACACACGCCGGCGTGCCGAGCGAGCTGATCGAGTTCCACGGGCACAATGACTTTTACAAGGCTGTCAATAATTCCACGACAGCCTGGCTGTACGGGGCATGCGGTGTGAACTGCTCCCTGTTCGGCATCGGAGAGCGTACCGGGAATACCCCGCTGGAGGCAATGGTATTTGAGTATGCGCAGCTCAGAGGCACTCTTGACGGGATGGACACGACCGTGATCACAGAGCTTGCGGAATACTACGAAAAAGAGATCGGATACCATATCCCGTCCCGCACCCCGTTCGTGGGCAGGAATTTCAATGTGACAAGGGCAGGGATCCATGCGGACGGCATGCTGAAAAACGAGGAGATCTACAATATCTTCGACACGGATAAATTCCTGAACCGCCCGGCTCTTGTCTCTGTGTCCAACACCTCCGGCGCAGCCGGCATCGCTTACTGGATCAACGCGTACTACAAGCTGGCAGGCGAACGCCAGGTAGACAAGAACTCAGAGCTTGTGCGCAGGCTGAAAGACTGGGTGGACAAAGAATATGAGGACGGGCGCGTTACAGTCTTGACAGATGAGGAATTAGTTGCGAAAATAGACAGTGTGTGTGACGAGCTGCACATAACATTATGACCGGCCGGTCTCGGCAGCAGGAGGACTGAAAATGGAAGAGTATCAGGACCATTCCCTGGGAGGGCGTGTCTTCCATAAGATACGGGGAGACATCCTGAACGGGAAATATAAGGAAAATGATGAACTCAGGGAAAATACCATCGGAAAAGAGCTGGGAGTGAGCCGCACTCCTGTCAGGGAAGCCCTGCGGCAGCTGGAGCTGGAAGGGCTGGTGACCATCATCCCGAACAGGGGGGCATATGTGACCGGGATCTCCCACAAGGACATCTGGGATATCTACGTGATCCGGTCCATGCTGGAAGGGCTGTGCGCCCGCTGGGCGGTGGAGCATATCACGGATGCACAGCTGGATGAACTGGAGGAGACGATCCTTCTCTCGGAATTCCAGATGAAGAAGGAGAGCGGTTTCAGCGCAGAGCAGGTCACGGCGCTGGACGGCAGGTTCCACTCCATCCTGTATGAAGCTTCCGGCAGCAGGATCCTGAGGCATGTCCTTGCGGACTTCCATAATTATGTGCGGACAGCCAGGAGATCGTCTGTGGTGTCAGAGGACCGGGCGAGAAAATCCATCCGTGAGCACCGGCAGATCCTGCGCGCGATCAGGGACAGGGATGCTGAGATGGCGGAACAGCTTGCCAATGAGCATATCATGCATGTGATGCAGAATCTGAAAAAACAGGGATATGAACAGGAATAAGATCCCGCGCCGGCGGGACAGCCGTGGAAAACCGATGTAAAAAAGGAAGATCGATCCAATAGAAATAAGAATCAGGAGGACACCTACAATGGAAAAAATCAAAATGACCACACCCCTCGTAGAGATGGACGGGGACGAGATGACAAGGATTCTCTGGAAGATGATCAAGGATGAGCTCCTCATCCCGTACATTGACCTGAAGACAGAGTATTATGACCTGGGACTGGAACACAGGAATGAGACAGATGACCAGGTGACGGTAGACTCTGCCCTTGCTACAAAGAAATATAAAGTCGCAGTAAAATGCGCGACCATCACTCCCAATGCAGCCCGCATGGATGAGTATGACCTGAAAGAGATGTGGAAGAGCCCCAACGGGACGATCCGCGCGATCCTGGACGGAACGGTGTTCCGTGCGCCTATCGTAGTGAAAGGCATCGAGCCGTGCGTGAAGAACTGGAAGAAGCCGATCACCATCGCAAGACATGCATACGGCGATGTGTACAAAGGATCTGAGATGAAGATCCCGGGAGCAGGCAAGGTAGAGCTCGTGTATACGGCAGAGGACGGCACCCAGACAAAAGAGCTGGTACATAACTTTGACGGGCCGGGCATCGTACAGGGCATGCACAACCTCAACAAATCTATTGAGAGTTTTGCGAGAAGCTGCTTCTCCTATGCGCTGGACACAAAGCAGGATCTGTGGTTTGCCACAAAAGACACGATCTCCAAGAAATATGACCATACATTTAAAGATATCTTCCAGGAGATCTATGACGCAGAATTTGACGAAAAGTTTAAAGCGGCAGGGATCGAGTATTTCTATACACTGATCGACGACGCGGTTGCCCGCGTGATGAAGTCCGAGGGCGGCTATATCTGGGCATGCAAGAACTATGACGGAGACGTGATGAGCGATATGGTATCCTCCGCATTCGGTTCTCTTGCCATGATGACATCCGTGCTCGTATCTCCGGAGGGATATTATGAGTACGAGGCAGCACACGGGACTGTGCAGCGCCATTACTACAAACACTTAAAAGGCGAGGAGACATCCACAAACTCTGTGGCAACGATCTTCGCATGGACAGGAGCGCTCAGGAAGCGCGGCGAGCTGGACGGGAATCAGGAACTGATGGAATTCGCAGACCGTCTGGAAAAAGCGACC
>DWUV01000189.1 GCA_019120595.1 Candidatus Mediterraneibacter tabaqchaliae
ATCAGAGAGACAATGCAGGAGTTTACCGTAAATCAGGCGCTCAAATATCTGGAGGGAAATCCGGAAGAAAATATCCCGAAGCTGATGAGCTTTGTGGACCGGCTCATGCCGAAGGACTGGTACACCGGGCAGAGGAACGCGATCAGGAAAGCGATCACGGAGAAGAATAACTGGTATCAGCTGATCTTAAGGCTGTATGAGCTGGATCCGGGCGTACGGCAGGCGTTCTTCCAGAATTTCATCACCAATGCCAGCCTGAAAGGCAGCGCGACACAGGAGGAACTTTCGAAAAAATACAACTGCAATATCCCGTGGGCGATCCTTCTGGATCCCACCACTGCGTGCAACCTGAACTGTACGGGATGCTGGGCCGCGGAGTACGGGCATCAGTTCAACTTAAGCCTGGAGGATATCGACTCCATCGTGCGCCAGGGCAAGGAGCTGGGAACCTATATGTATATCTACACCGGCGGGGAGCCGACGGTGCGCAGGAAGGATATCTTCAAGATCTGCGAGATGCATCCGGACTGTGAGTTCCTGGCATTTACGAACGGGACGCTGATCGATGAGGAGTTCTGTCAGGAAATGCTGCGGGTCAAGAACTTTGTCCCCGCGATCAGCCTGGAAGGATTCGAGAAGGCAAACGACGGGCGCCGGGGAGATGGCGTGTATCATAAAGTGCGCCATGCCATGGAGCTGATGAAGGAGCACAGGCTGCCGTTCGGTATCTCAGTCTGCTATACGAGCCAGAACTTTGAGGATGTGAGCAGCGAGGCGTTTTATGATATGATGATCGAGAGCGGCGCGTTGTTCGTGTGGTATTTCCACTATATGCCGGTGGGGCACGGCGCTGTCACGGACCTGCTCCCGACGCCGGAGCAGAGGGAAGAGATGTACCACAGGATCCGGCATTTCCGGGAGACAAAGCCGATCTTCGGCATGGATTTCCAGAATGACGGAGAGTATGTGGGCGGCTGTATCGCCGGGGGCAGGAGATACCTGCACATCAATGCCAAAGGAGATGTGGAGCCCTGCGTGTTCATCCATTATTCCAATGTGAACATCCATGACGTATCCCTGCTCGATGCGCTGAGGAGCCCGATCTTCCAGGCATATCATGACAATCAGCCGTTCAACGGAAATCATTTAAGGCCATGCCCGATGCTCGAGAACCCGGAGCGCCTGCGAGAGCTGGTGAAAGAGACCGGCGCTGTGAATACGGATTATCAGGACCCGGAGAGCGTGGACGATCTCTGCGACCGGTGCGAGCCATATGCAGAGAACTGGAAACCTACGGCGGAGAAGCTGTGGGAGGAGAGGCATTCATAACGGACCGTAAAATCCTTGCCGCAATGTCAAGTATAGAGAAAAATAATTGACATTTTGTAAAACGCGGCCTATAATGACTCCCGTAAAATATTTGTGGACTTTTCCGGATCGCGGTCATCTTTTTGCCACACAGTTATTTTTATGATAACTGTGTGGCTTTTTGCTGCACGTATTCATTTCGACTGTACAGGAATCTGAAGGAGGGCCTTTATGAACGAAAAAAACTGGCTTACTAAAATTATAGTAATTCTTGTCGGCTCAATTATTTCTGCTTATGGAATCACACTTGCTATGTATGCCGGATTCGGCAGTGCAACTTTGGCCGTATTATGGCAGGGAGTCTCCAAAGTTACTGGGATGAATATCGGAATGACATCTTTTGTGATAGCAGTGATCATGATTGTATTTGTATGGTTTTATGATCGCTCACAGATCCATATTGGAACTGTTCTGTATCAGATAGTATACAGTGGATTTGTAGAGATATTCAGCGGGATACAGAGATACAGCGATGCTGTCTGGATAAATTTCCTGCTGATGTGCATCGGTGTTATTCTCTTTGCGGCAGGAACCGGAATCTATGCATCAGCAAATCTTGGACGTGGTTCTTATGAGGCAGTGACATTTTCTCTGGCGGGGAAAAATGGATGGCCAGTTAAAATTGTCCGTATGATATTGGATGTGGTGATGGTCGTTATCGGTGTCTTGCTCGGAGGCAGCTTCGGAATTTGTACGATTATTACGGTTTTGATATCAGGCCCGATCATCCAGGCTGCTGCACAGCGAATGAATAAACTTGTTTTTTGCGGGAAGTAAACCACGTATGATATAAAAATCAAAAATGCCAGACTCAGAGGACGGAAAGATGGATTGTTTGATATCCGGGTTCGGGGAAAGATAGGGTGGGTGAAACATTCAGACAGCGAGTGTATCCAGCGAGAACTGTTTTGTACGGCAGATCCATATTTTTGGTGAAGGCAACACGAGAACAACGGCAGTTTTTTTTATTAAATATCTGAAAACGCTTGGCTTTTCCGCGACGAATGATATTTTTGCCCAAAATGCATGGTATTTCAGAAATGCATTAGTCCGTGCAAATTATACAGATCTGAAAAGGGGCGTTTACGAAACAACAGAATATCTGGAAATATTTCTGAGAAATCTGCTTTTAAATGAAAAGAATGAACTGCATAACCGATACCTGCATATAAGTGGACTTTTGACCCCTGAAAAAGCAGACATTGAGAGTATATATACAGAAAGGATGAGGAGTTTTTCGGAAAAGACGATCGCACATGTCCGTAAAATGTATGATGAGTTTGGCTGTGATATGATCTTTGGTAGAAGTGCGGTTGTAAAACTCCTTGGACTACAGAATTCCAGCGTCTCAAAACTTCTTTCAAAATTGTCAAAGGCGGATATTATAGAACCGATACCCGGCTGCGGTAAAGGGAAATACAGATTTTCAAGGAAATAATGGTAACAGTTCAGCCATAAGAAAAGAGGCTGCGCCCGTGCTGAGATTTCAGCCGGTGCGCAGCCTCCTTCATGTGGTCTGACAGTTCTGTTTTAATTTGTTCTATTTTGTTCTTTTTCTGTTCCTTCCCGAGAGCAGGAGCGCAGACGCCGCTGCCGCGGCAAGTGCGAGCCACAGTCCGAACGCACTGCTGTCTCCGGTCTGGGGTACGCTGCCGTCAGCATCAGGTTTCTGGGATGAAGGGGCGTTTCCGCTGCCGGGCTGACTGTCAGGTCTGTCTCCGCTGCCGTCAGGCTGATCCTGACCGGGCTTTTCCGGATCTTTTCCGGTATCCGGATCAGAAGGATTTGTAGTTCCCTCGTCTTTTACTTTCAGCCCGTCCAGGGCTGTGCTGAGCTGATCGTAAGCGTTCTGTACTTCATCCGTGGAAGCGGAAGGATCGTTCAGCACTTCCTCTGCTGCAGCCAGCGCGTCTTTCAGAGCCTGGACACTGCTGTCTGTATATCCGCTGACATCTTTGTCTTTATTTGCGGTATAGAGTTCTTCCAGGGCGGATTTGTCTGCCTTTGTGGTCACGCGGAATCCAAATACATCCCTGAGATTGCGCGCGTTGCTCTTTTCATGGTTCACAAGCGCGACCGTGTAGGTCGTACCCGGCTCGAGACCGGTGATCTCAGCCTGTGTGGCGCCGGAAGCGATATCTGTCACTTTTTCTCCGTTCAGGAGGAGATATGCAGGCTCCACGGAATCCGTTGGCAGAGGCCAGGATACGGTGATGGAATCCTGATCTGCCGTCAGCTCATACGGCGTCCATGTTGTGCTGATCTCGTTCGCGCTTACGGCATTTCCATAGATCTTTATGTTATCCAGATAATAATCCGAGGGAACCTCTTCACCCAGGATCCACTGCAGGGCGGTGCTGTCCAGGATTTCTCCGTCCCATGCGCTGCTCTCTTTTTCATCCGCCTTTGCTCCGTCGACATACAGGGTCATTTCGCTGTTTTGGAATACTGCTGATACAGCGTGCCATTTTCCGTCGGCGAGATCCGTGCCTTCGGCATCCTGTCCGGCCTTATACCAGAACATGAGGGTAGAGGCGTCTCTGCCGAAAATGAGGTCGCTGCTGAGCTCAATATACTGGTCAGAGCTGTCAGGATCCGGATCTGAGATATGGACTGCCTTCCCACCGTCCACGCCTTCTGCAAAATCAGCGTCCCCATGGATCACAGCGTCATTTCCGTTCCCTGTGCTGTCAGAAGCAGTCTCATCATCAAAGGAGATGTCCGCTGTCTTTCCTTCCGGATAAGCGCCTTCGCTGATCGCGAATTCGTAAGTATACTCGCTGACCCACTCATCGTTTGCGTAGTCTCTTAAGTCGAGGCGGACCTTTCCGTCATATACAGTCACATGGAAGCCGAGCTGGCCTCTTCCGTCGCCGTAGTCATTGCTGTTCATACCCGGTACGTCCACCATGACGCCGTAATCTGTCTGCTTTACCTCGATGGCTCCCAGCCCGTCATGGATGTGGCCGTTAAACATGACTGTCTGCGGATAGTCCCTTAAGATCTCTTTGATCTGGTGGTCCTGCGCGCCGGCGGGCCATGCGTTGCTGTTTGTGTAAGTGTCATAAAGCGGCTGGTGCAGCACGACAAAGATCGGCTTGTCCGGCGATGCATCTTCAGCCAGAGTCTCCTCGAACCAGTCCAGTTCTTCCGGGGACAGATAAGCGCGGTCTTTGGTATCCCACTGGGTGTTCAGGACGATGAAGTGATATCCGCCGATCCATTTGTCAAAGTAGGACTGGCCGTCCGGCGTGTCTCCCATGTAATCCTGGTTATATTCAAGATACCGGCCTTCTGCCTCTTCCCAGCCGCCGGAGAGCCAGCGCACGTCATGGTTGCCCATGGCGGTGAGGATCTCGAACTGATCTTTATAAGGTGCGATGATGTTGAAATATCCCTGGGTCTCACTCTCGGATGCGTAGTTGCTGTAATCTCCGCAGTTGAGCACTGCCGATACGCCGGAAGCATAATCATTCGCGATGTCTTCCATGGCGTCGATCAGTTTCTGATTCGGGGACGCGCTGTTATTCGTACCGCTGATGTGCGCGTCGCTGATAACCTCGAAGCTCATGATCCCGTCTTCCGGCCCGGTGAATTCGTTGTACGCGGCTTTCAGCTCATCCTCCAGCGCGCGGATGGCACTGATGTCTGTCACACCTTCTGCTCTTGCGCGGATGTCGTCAATGGCTGACTGGAATGCAGCCTTCTTTTCATCTGACGCGGAGGAAGACTCGATCAGCGCCTCATACTCGTCCAGCTTATTCTGAAGGACGAACGGAGCGGTATAGTCTGCGATCTCATCCGCTGTGAGCGCTTTCTTATAGACTTTCAGTTCATCAATATAGGAATCCTGGACTCCGCACTGGTGTTTCCCGTCCGCTCCGACTACAAAGTTTGTCACATCGATGGACTTCCCTGCCTGTGCGCTGATGGACTGGCTTGCAGCGGCGGAGCCGTCTACATAGAGGGTCATATTCCCGGTGCGGTTGAACACTGCCGCGATGTGGTGCCACACGCCTGCCTCGGTAGCGCCGCCGTACCGGGAGGTGTCAAGCCTTCCTGAACTGTCCTGTGCGCGGAAGTTCAGTGTCATGCCCTGTTTCATGTCGCCGATGGCAAATCCCGGATTGCTGCCTGTGGACCAGTCTTTGTTGCTGACGACCGCGCCTTCGCCCGGCAGTGTGCCGTCAGACTGGTACCAGAACATGACCGTGAAATCACCTGTGCCGAACTGGAGCTCATCCGGAGCGCCGAAGTCGATATACTGCTCAGCAGTGGTGTTTTTCCCCGCGATATCCTCCGGGTTGCTGATGCGCACGGCTTTGCCGGACACACCGTCCACGAACTCCACATCTCCTGTGATCGTTCCGTTATTTCCGGCTACGCTGTCTGTGGCGGCTGAGTCGTCGAAAGTCACATCAAGGACAGGGGCATCGTTCCCGGTGCCGCCGGTGCTGTCCGTTTTCCCCAGTTCCTTTATCTGCTCCTGAGTCAGGACTTCTCTGTATACGGACAGTTCGTCAATATAGCCGTTGAGCAGTCCGTATTTCCCTTTCCCGTCCGCGCCGACAGTGAAGTTAAATGCATCGATGCTGCTGTTCTGGTCAGCGATGCTGACCTGGGGCGCCCCTGCCTGGTAACCGTTCCCCTCGGTGGGAAGTTTTCCGTCAATGTACAGGGTCATCTGTCCGTCGCGGTCAAATGTACCTGTGATAAAATGCCACTCACCGTCCGTGATCTCGCTGTAACGGTCTGTCTCCTTCCGGCCGTCCCCGCCGGCGCGGTAGTTCATGTTGATCCCCTGGCGCATATCGCCGAAATTCAGTCCCTGGTTATTTCCGCTGGCCCAGTCCTTGTTGCTCACGATAGAGCCTTCCTTGTGATCGTCGGAAGATCGGTCTGATCTGTACCAGAAAGCGATCGAAAAGTCATCCGTGCCGAACTGCAGGTCCTCCGGTGTCCCGAAGGATATATATTGCTCTGCGTCCGCGCCGCTTCCGGCGATATCCCCGGAGTTGACGATATGCACTGCCTTGCCGGATACCCCGTCGATAAATTCCGGTGTCCCGATCACTGTCCCGTTATTTCCGTTCCCGGAACTGTCTTCTGCATTTGCATTATCAAAGGATGCATACAGTACCGGCGCAGGCAGTCCTGTCTGCCCGTCAGCTCCCTCTGCATGGACATCCGCAGGCAGCATTCCGATACCCAGAACCGCTGCGAGCGTGCCGCCCAGTATTTGCTTCCATACTTTTTTCATAGCTGGTATTCACTCCTGTTTCTTAGATTTGTCTGCCGGCAGGGAAGAAGGCTCCCCTGCGATTTGGCAGAAAGATTATAGTGGATGAAAATCACAGGATCTTCAAAAACAGGTTTGGATTTTGTTAAAGATTCCGGCGAATTTACATAAAATTTACGGGGATTTTATCGTATCAGTTCAGCTGTCAGTGCGGTTTTCCGAATGGCGCGGCTGAACTGATATAGTATCATAGGAATGCTGCCATCCGTACATTGCGTTTCCGTAAGCCATCCATTAATATATAGAGGTGTATAAATACCCGAGACGGAAAGGGAGAGGGAACATGAAAGGGAAAAAAGATTATCAGATCACACAGTTCTGCCATCGTTTCCTGGAGGAGTATATCGAAGAGGGAAGCTGCTGTATTGACGCTACCTGCGGCAACGGGAACGATACGGAGTTCCTCTGCCGTATGGCAGGAGAGACAGGGAAGGTGTATGCATTTGACATACAGGCGCAGGCAGTGGAACGGACGGCAGAGCGGCTGGAAAATGCCGGATACAGGGAGCGGGCTGTCCTGTATTGCGCGGGGCATGAACAGATGTCGGAATACGTGAAGGAAAAGGCGGATGCAGTGATGTTTAATTTCGGCTATCTCCCGGGCGGAGACCACAAAGTGGCGACGAGGGCAGAGACCAGCCTCCGGGCGCTCCGCGAGGCAATGGGGCTCCTGAAAGAAGGCGGTGTGATCAGCCTGTGCATCTACAGCGGAGGGGATACCGGATATGAGGAGAGGGATGCCCTTCTGGCTTATCTGCGGGAACTGGATCCGAGGCAGTGGCTCGTGATCGCGTGCAGCTATTATAACCGGAAGAATGATCCGCCGCTGCCGGTGTTTGTGGTGCGGGTGTAGATCAGGATCGGTGTGGGGGGCCGGATCCAGCTATTCCCCGCGCTGAATACGCCTTCGGCAGAGCGGCTTTTTTATCCGATCGGAGCCGCCGCGCAGAGTCCCAGGAATTTTTTCAGTACGGGATGGTCATTGTCGTACCGGTAATATACTCCGAAAGGGAGAGCGGGCAGGTCGGTGACCGGGATATAACACAGCCCGGGCTCACGGACCCGGGGGATGTCCGGGTACAGGGTATACCCGAGCCCGGCTTTGACGAGGGTAAACGCGCTTTCAATGCTCTCGGAGAAATACTGCTGGTCCGGGCCGGTGCG